>JBFMCE010000055.1:0-25960 GCA_040754655.1 Bdellovibrionota bacterium
CTATTTAAAAACGGACAAAGTCAAGCTGTGCGTCTGCCAAAAGAATTCAGATTCGAGGGAGACGAAGTTTTCATTCGCAAGATTGGGAATGCTATCGTTCTTCTTCCGCAAGATCATCCTTGGCAGCCTCTACTCACGGCTTTAAGGCAATTTTCCAGTGATTTCATGAAAGAAAGACAGCAGCCTTCGCACCAAAAACGTAAAGGAATCTTCGACTGATGTATTTGTTAGACACGAATATCTGCATCTACCTCATCAGAGAGCAATCTGAAGCTCTTCTTAAGAACATTCAACGTCATAAAATAACAGAAATCGCGATATCATCCATCACACTTGCCGAACTTCGCTATGGAGTTGAAAAAAGTAGTTATCCGCAAAAGAACTCTGACGCGTTGGACTTATTTCTCTTGTCGCTCGAAATACTCCCCTTTGACGTAGCTGCCGCTATTGCATACGGAAGGGTTAGGGCAAATCTCGAAAAAAACGGCCGACTCATCGGACCATTGGATATGATGATTGCGGCCCACGCTCTGAGCATCGACGCAGCCCTCGTCACCAATGATCAAAAAGAATTTTCAAGAGTGAACGGGCTTCGCATTGAGAACTGGACGAAGTGATCAAGTAGTTTCAAGTTTCAGTTGCTTGTCCTTGGACCTCGGGTTACAGAATTTAAGCCGCCTTTTTGCCTGATTTAAGTTTTTCCATGAGCGCCTCGTAAGGCGACTTTCCACCATGTGCCGAATGAGGTCGTTCGAGATTATAAAATCTCTCCCAAGCCTCCAGCTTTTCGTTCAGATCGACGTCGCCCGTGTACTCGAGAACTTGATAGAATTCTTCTCGATCGATCGGATGAGAGCGTTCCGCCTTCCCGTTGAGCCGGGACGTTACTGGCTTGATATAAACATGCTCAATGCCTTGTCCATTAGGTGCCATCTGAACTGAGATTGGAACTCGTGGCCGTTGTCGGTGCGTACAGTTTTGATACGGAATGGCATTTTTGCGATGTCTTACTTCTTTTTCATGTTCTTTGGAAGGTGATTCAATCCACTTCGAAGCAATACGCCTCTAACGCCTGTTTCTGAGACTTTGACGCTGTGGTAGCGCAGCAAGAACCAAGATATTTTCCTGGGGCCAAAGTGATAGGTCCGACGCAGGTAGAGAACTCGATCTTCAATCTCTTTTGGAATTCTGAGCTTCAAGTTCTGCGGACAAGGCTTGGAGTTTACTAATCCAGGCTCACCAGCTCTTTCATACTTCCTCTTCCACTTGTAGTAAGCCTGCCTCAAAAGACCGAAGTAACGGCAAGCTTCGCTGATGTTTCCACACTTCTCGGCATGCTGTGTCAAGTTGAGTTTACGCTGAATGTCAGGCTTCGCTTTTGGATTCATTGGGCATCCTGACTAGGTTAGCCAGAATCACAATGCAAATTTGTCACCGGAAGCCCGAAGTTTTACAGCCAATGCCATTCTAATTTCCTGCTTAAAATCCTCGTGGAACCGATTGTAAAAAACTATCAACTCTAGAAAGGTATCGTGTCCGTGTCGGAGTGTGCCGAATTCTTTATGAAATTCACGACGATACTCTCATCATCATCATGATCATCAAAGTTGCACATCGAAAAGAAGTTTACCGATAGCTTTCTTCTTATCACCCACCGAACTTGGTTCGTTCACCCAATTGAAGTTTTTGGATCCCTTGGGGATCTTCTCAGTTTTCTTCAACGGATTCGCTTAATTTTATTTCTCCGTTGGATTCTAACCGAAACTCATCCCACGAAACGAGGTGAGACGCAGTTTCATCTCCTTCGCGACGGGTCCTTTCCAATAAAAACGAATAGATTTTCTTCCCATTGAGTTGACACGAAAATCCTTGTTTAGAACAACTGCCGTGAGCAAAGAGAACCATATAGCTTTTGACATCACTTATAGCGCCAGTTGCAGATAGGCGGGTCTCTCGTAAGACTTCCAAAGCTCCGAGACTAAAAAAGTAAGGGTCTTGCAAAGACTTTTCCTTGAATCCTATCGATTGTGCTTCAGACGATGCCAGCCGGAGAAAGTAACGCCTGTCGCTGCTCATCAGGTCTTGATAAACAGTTCGTGTATGAGAAGGGGAAACGGAAACAACCGTCATTAACTCATGATCCAAAACTGACAGTTGGCGTAGAAGTTCGGGTTTGATTACCCAGGCATTCTCGCCTTTTTTCTGTTTTGCGCTTTCAGGAATGTCTTCAAGAAAGATGATTTTTTCACGGATAAAAGCAAAGTTGAGCTCGAAGTTCGTTGGTTTTTCAAAAAAATCTTCGGGATCTTTAGGGTCTCGAGGTTGCTCAGGAGGTAAAATGTCTTGGTAATTTCGCTTTTGTCGACCTTCAGGAATGTCTGCCCTTCCGAAGCCAAACAGGGTGGAGTTTATCTTTTGACCCTCCCATTTACCAGATTCTGCCACATAGACCGCTTGAGCATAAGGCTTTGACGACTTTACTTGGCTGCCTTGCAAGGCCTGAATTTTTGCTTCCAACTTTTCTAGAGGAATCGCAAATCGGTCTGCCGTGGACTTCAGCACGCTTTGCGCGAAAACCTCGATCTTTGTTGGTTCAAGGTGCTTGCGAAAAACTTCAGTGATCAAAAAGTCGTTGGCATCAACCACCCGGATCGGGGAGTCTAATTCAGCGGTAGCGCCATAATCAACAATGCCTCGCCCGTTAACCGTGGTCTCAATTCCATAGAGCCGCCACTTCAAATCACTCTCTTTTACGAGAAAACCGGGAAGGATATGCCCCGGAGCATGTATTACGACTCGGTTGGCATCGATGAACTGCTGCACGGAATGCGTTCTACGGTAGAGGGATTCAAACAGTATTGTCCCGGAATAGCATTGAGCCGCACCGTTCTTAAGAACATCGACTAGACTGTCAGCGCTTACCAGGTAATCAAACGAGTTAGGTTTGATGATTGCTTCGAGTTTTATCTCATACGTCGGCTTGAGTCTCGTAATTACCGGCAGTGATTCCTTCAGCGGTTGTGACAATTCACCAAGAAACTGTTTGAGCTCGTCTTCAGTGACGTTAGCGTTATTCGCATCGTTGTAGTGATTCAAATGGATAAGCTCGATTGCTTGAGTAATTTCTGCATAATCTAAAGCAGCATGGTTTTCAATTTTGGCATGGATACTTTTTTCCAGGTCGGTAAGCGCAGCCGTTTCCTTAAAAGGGATTTCATAAGGGAAATATAGTGCGTTGCTTTCGCTGGATCTCTGCGATGCCAGGGAAGACTTTTCACTTGCGACCTTCTTTTCCTGACCGCACGCGAGGCCAGACAAAATCGCAACTACGAAAAAGAAATATCGAAACCAAAGTAAATGCATAACCAGCACGCACTTCATAAAGAGGTCAAGAATAGTATAGTTGACTTTTTTTGTCAATAATTGATCATTTGCAAAAGCTTCTTTAGATGGGCTTGCGGCAAGTGTTGAAAATCAGGTGACTTTAGCGCTCAAACTAAAAACCACATTTCTTGAGAAACGACTTTCCTTCGAGTCACATGATTTAGAGGCTTCGGATCTTGCTCAAGGTGCGCGCAAAGTGAATCTCAATCCCATGATTGTCAGTCTTAAAAATGTAGTGGTTGCGAGTACTAAGAATTTTCGATCTCAGTTTGGGGATCGCTTGCCAGGTGCTCGCTGGATAGTATTTTCCATAATAGTTTCCCAACGCTCTCCAACTTCAAAAACATTGCCTTCAGACAACGCCTCGTTGAATCCATACAGATTTTGAGAAACGTAGTGCAGGACTGATCCATATTGCTCATGGCTCAATTGTTTCATGATGTCCCTTTTTTTGATTGATTCATACTTTTTGAAAGTCTTTGGATCCATCACGGGTTCCATGCTTAAGACCTCTGCGTGATAGGCCCGGCTTTCAGTAAAAATCGTAATAAAGCCCCTATCCATGAAAAAAACATCTCCATGTTTTTGAACATAATAATTAAAAAGAGCATCGCTAGGTAATCCGCGCTCAAGCAATCGTATATTGGCTGTGACCCATTTATCCAGGAGAGCTTTATCAGCACTGTGAGTTGCTTCATGAATCAGATCAGTAATGAGAGTAAAAACCCTCTTCATATCCGGCTTTAAGATAATAATATTTGGCGCTTTTTTATTATTATCCTTAAGCTTGATAATCTCATTCTTCAAGTCACCTGAAAGATCGGAGCTTCGTTCATCTGCTCTATTAAAAGCATTTCGAGCCTCAGTAAGATTTGCTTTACCCCCTCCTATTAAAAAGGAAGCTTCTTGATAGGTCCCTGTCCCAGAGACATCTTCTACAAATTTTTGAACAGGAAGAAACATTGCATCGGCGGAATTTAGCGAGACTTCCGGAGGTAAAACAGCCAAGAGTTCCAACTCTCTATTTTCTGCAGATTCAAGGTGTTTCAACGCCTGACCCACTACCGAGCGGCTGTTTTGGAACCGTTTTTTGGTACTTTCAAAGGAGCTTGAGATTGCTTCCGCGTCTCGTTTTGGAACTTTGGCGGCTACGAGCAGATTGTATAAATCTTGAGCCCCACCAACTGGCACTCCTATCCGTCCTTTCCAGAAGAATAAGGGGTTCTTTTTAATAGTAACTACCGCACTTAAAGCTCGAGTCGACAACGAATCTTCGCACGAAGAAGATCCGATAGTTTTAATTTTGATTGGTAACTTAGCTGGCCAGGCGGATGAGGGTAAAATGGATAAAGCCCAAAAAAAGAGAACGAGAAAATGGCTACAAGTTCGCTCCATATTAAAAGTCATGGTTGGCAGTGAAAGCATTCGTCATGACATATAATAAGTTGATAAATAAAGTCAACTTATTGGTTTTTGCCCTCTATCCCTCACGACACAAGAAGACGAATTCCGCCTCAATTCTTGAAAATCATTAGAGTTCAAGGTGGCTATCTAGATTTGTAGGTTCCAGTGGGGGGCTCCCACCCTCAGTCATACGCAAACACTTCGGTATCTTCCACCACGACTCGCGCAAAGGAATTAGTGTCGACGTGTTCAAGTACTTTTTTCAAAGCGGAGCGGGCGCCTTGCTCAGTGCCTGCGCTTAAGGCTAAACCAATCACACAGCGCTCAAGATCATCGAAGTCCTCGACCTCGACAGCTGAGATATTGAACTGTTTGTGCAAGTCGCTCAAGAGCTCGGCCATGTTCTGGCGTTTGGCTTTGATGTTTTGGTTGCCATAAAAGTCGAGAATGATTTTGCCAGCCGCGACAAACATGGTTCGGCTCCCTTTTAGATATAAGTGAGCCAAGCCTTGTGTTTAGAATCGCGCCCGTACACAGTGTCAAAAAACTTTTGTGAAAGTCTTTTGGTGATTGGGCCTGCTTTTCCTTCGCCAATCGTACGGTTGTCGACTTCGCGGATGGGGGTGATCTCTGCCGCGGTTCCTGTGAAGAAGATCTCTTCCGCGCAATAGAGCTCGTCTCGAGTGAAACGCTGTTCTTCCACGCGCAGTCCTTCATTGCGAGCAAGTTCAATGACTGTAGCTCGGGTGATGCCGTTCAAGATCGATGTCAGCGGAGTGGTCTTGAGCACGCCATCTTTATAAATGAAAATATTTTCTCCGCTGCCTTCTGCGATGTATCCATCGGTGTCTAAGAGAAGGGCTTCATCGTAACCAACACGTTTTACTTCTAGCTTCGCTAAAATTCCGGTGGTGTATTGGCCAGTGATCTTGCCCTTGCTCATCATCGAATTCACATAGCCGCGAGAAAAGCTTGAGATTTTGATCTTAGCCCCGTTTTCACGCGCATCTCCGAGATAAGCGCCCCAGAACCAAGTCATGATGGCAACTTCCACCGGAGGTTCAAACCCCGGAAATACGCCAAGAGGGCCATCACCGATATACACGAGCGGTCGGATGTAGATGCTCTCTTCAAGCCCTGATTTTCGAACGGTTTCGATCGTGGCCTCTGTAAGTTGGGCTTTCGTGTAGGGAATCTTCAATTCGGCGATCTTGCAAGAGTCGTAAAGACGTTGGATGTGCTCATCCAACCTGAAGATAGCTTTTTTCCCGTCATGGGTCTTGTAGCAGCGAATGCCTTCAAAGGCGCCTAAGCCATAGTGCAGGGAATGCGTGAAGACGCTGGTCTTTGCTTCTTCGGGCGCGACGAATTTTCCGTTCCACCAAACAACTTTTCCCACCTTACGTTCTGGCGCCTTCATCAATCAATGACCTCCGTGATTACGCAATTTTTAATTTGGCTGTTTTCATTCTCCGGGCGAACTGAGTCCCATCTGCTTTCGCCTGGTGACCATCAGCTTGATGATCTCGCTCGCGGTCTCTTCAAGAGCCTTCCCGGTTACGTTGAATACCGGCCAACGCTTGTTCTTTCGATAGAGTTGGTCCGCATATTCGATTTCCTCGATGACCTTGTCCATGGCAGCGTATTCACCGCCGTCTTCCTGCCCCAACCGCTCTAGCCTTGCTTTTCGGATCAAGGTCAGCGCATCGGGATTGATCGTAAGACACACCACTTTTCGCGGATCGACATTGCTGAGCTCTGCCGGCAAGTCGAACCCATTGATGATGGGAACGTTGCAGACCTTCCAACCTTGGTGGCTCAGATACATCGCTAGTGGCGTCTTGGATGTCCTTGAAATGCCTAAAATGATAATGTCGGCCTTATCTAGTTCAGTCAAGTCGCGGCCATCATCGTGGCGGATGGTGTACTCCATTGCCTCGATGCGTTTGAAGTAACGGTCATTTACTTGGTGAAACAGGCCTGGCAGCGATTTTGGCGTGAGGTTGAAATAGCTCGCCATTGCGTTCAGCAAAGGACCCAAGAGATCGATCACGGGAACGTTTTTTTCTGCGGCCTTGGTTGCGATGAAATCGCGCAGCTCTGGCGAGACGATCGTATACACGACGAGATCGTGGTGTATCGCCGCATCTTCAAAGATGGCTTCTACCTGAGCTTTGGTGCGGATGTTCTTGTAGCGGGTGAAATAAATTTCTTTGTCAGAGAACTGAACCATAGCCGCTTTTGTGATCTGAGCCGCGGTTTCGCCAGTGCCATCTGAGAGAACGATTATGCGCAATTCTTTGTTTTGTTGTGAGTCCATCAATTGTTGCCGTCAATTTACTTGATTTTTCGGCCTGCGGCCACTCAAAATCTCGGCGACTGCGTCTACAGCGAGTTTTGCCATTCCTGATCTCGCTTCCGCCGTGGCACTTCCGATATGAGGCAAGACAAACACCTTGGGATGTGCTCTGAGTCGTGGATTGAGTTTTGGCTCATTCCAGAAGACATCGAGAGCTGCGCCGCGCAACATTTCCTTATCAAGTGCTCGCAGCAAGGCCTTTTCGTCAATGATTTCTCCTCGCGATGTGTTGATCAGATAACCTCCCCGTTTCATTTGATCAAACTGCTTCGGACCAAGAAGTTTTTGTGTTTCGCTGTTGAGCGGGCAATGGACAGAAATAAAGTCAGAGGTCTTTAAAAGCATCTCTAAGCTTGTCAGTTCAACGAACTGCGGTGCCGGTTTGGTTGAATTGGAACAAGCGCTCACTTTCATCCCAAGAGCGTGCGCCTTTTGCGCTACGGCAAGGCCAATTCGACCCAGGCCGATGATTCCAAGCCGCGCCGAAGAGAGTTCGCGTCCTAAAAGAAATTTCGGGTCCCATGCTTTGAACTTCTGCGTGCGCAAGATCTCGCTTGCTTCCTTGAATCTTCTTGCAGCCGCGAAAATCAATCCGATGGTCAGCTCTGCTGTGGCGTTGGTGAGCACATCAGGCGTGTTGCAAACCGCAATTCCTCGCTTTGAGCATTCGACGAGATCGATGTTGTTGAAACCCACTCCATAGTTTGAAACGACTTTCAATTCAGGCGCAAGATCTAAGACAGAGCGGTCAATGACATCGCTCACAAGCGGGATCAGGGCCCGTGCCCGCTTGAACTGCGCATGTCGCGAGAAGGGTTTCGTATCGCGTTGGCTGCGAATGACGGGCTCGGCCACCTTCAGAAGCGCCTGCCAACTCTCAGAGGTCTCAGGCAGCGGCAGCGACCTTGAGATCAAGAGCAAGGGTTTCATCGTGAAGATCCCCAGTCGCCCTCGATTTTTTGAGTAAGCATTTCTTCTTCATGAGGAAGGGTGAACCACTCGATCGGAGAGGGAAAACCTTTGAAAAAAGTCATTTGTTTTTTTGCCAACTGCCTCGTTGAGATGACGACCCGCTCGCGGCACTCGGGCAAGGTCATCGTACCATCGAGCAGCTGCATGACTTCGTTGTAACCGACGCACGAAAAAGGGCGGGGTGGTTTTGGGCCAAACTTCGCGAGAAGGTCTTTCGTCTCATTGACGATCCCTTTTGAGAACATGCCATTGGTTCGTTCGATGATGCGTCTCTCAAGGTCGAGCTTTGGGCGTTTGATCCCATAAATGGCGTAAGCATATGGCAGCGGGTTTTGCAGGGTTCTCTTGGCCAAGAGCTCGCTTACTTTTTCGCCCGTGACCTCGATGATCTCAAGCGCCCGGATGACGCGGTAGAGGTCGTTGGGGTTCACTTTCTCGGCGTACTCGGCGTCACGTTTCGCGAGCCTTTCATGCAGAGCGGGTCCTCTTTGTTCGAGCGAGAGATGAGCCACTTCTTTTTCAAGGCGCTCACGAATTTCAGGTTGGGTCGGAGGAGCGTCCCATACTCCGCAGAGCAATGCCTTCAGGTAAAAACCAGTTCCACCGACGATGAGCACGGGCGTTTTTTTTGCATAGAGTTCATCCAGCAACGGTCTCGCATAACGGACATAGTCGACGGCGGTGAAGGGTTCGGAGGGATCAATGAGATCAATGCCGTAGTGAGGCACTTGACCGAGCTCTTCCGCAGAAGGCTTAGCCGTACCGATGGTCATCCCCTTGTATACGAGCAAAGAATCGCAACTCAAAATGTGCGCGCCGTGTTTTTGCGCAAGCCTTAACGCAAGCTCGCTCTTTCCGGATGCCGTAGGTCCTATAAGGGAGATGACCTTCATCTCTTGAACAAGGCCTCGATTTGCGAGTAAGTCATGCGAATGCTCGCGGGCCTCCCGTGAGGGCAATTGAGAGAGGAAGGCGTTTGATCCATGCTCTTCAGGAGTTCTCGCGCCTCATTGGGGCTTAAAGATTGACCCGCACGCACGCTACCGTGACAGGCCGCGGTTGAAAGCATGCGCTCGAGTTTCGCTGAAAGTCTGGAAGGGTCAGTGGCCATGATTTCCTTTGATTCTGAATCTTTTAACTCAGAAAGCAAAGATGAGAAAAGCTCATTTGCGCGTTCTGCAGGCAAATCCACCGGCGCGGACCGCACCAAGATGCAGTTGTCTCCGAATGCCTCGATTTCAAATCCGAGCTTTTCAAACGATTCGACATTCTCAAGCGCCAGAGCCACATCTTCGGCTTTGCACTTGACGACCGCTGAGATGAGGAGGGGCTGGGGCTTCAAACCCGATTCGAGAAAATCTGATTTGATCCGCTCGTAGTTGATCCGCTCGTGCGCCGCGTGTTGGTCAACGAGCACAAGTCCTTCGGCATCTTGAAAAAGCAGGTAGGTGTTTTTGAGTTGGCCGATATAGTGGAGTTTCGAGAACTCCGAGGCGAGATCACGGTCTTCTGCCACTTTCGTCGTCGTTCGTGGTGTTTCTGAAATCGCACCGGAAGCGGTCGATGCGGGGCGCGGTTCAAAATCGCTCTTTGTCTTGAAGACCGACTGCTCTGGCAACGAGAGCCTGGATTGAAACGGAGCATCGCTAGAGCTTGGCGTTTGAGCTGAAGCCGGCAACGAAGCTGAATAAAAAGGGCGCGTTGGCGTTTGAGAGAGTTTCTCCAGTGCTCCATAGATCAGTTGAAAAACATCTCTCGACCTGCGAAATCGAACCTCTGCTTTGGCCGGATGCACATTGACGTCGACTTCCTCTGGGGCCACTTGCACATCCAAGTAGATCTTGGGATATTCTCCCTCCATCATCCTTGGGCGCAACCCCATCAAGACGGCTTGTTGGAGCAGTTTGTCGCGGACCATCCGACCGTTGACCGAAAGATAAACTTGTTTGCTATTAGAGACTCTGGCATTTCGATCAATCCAACCTCTGATTTGGGTTTGTTCGAAAAGAGATTCAACCGTTTCGATCTCTTCGGGGTCAGTTTCAAATATGGCGGCGACTCGGCGCTCTATGGATGCTGGTTGCAGGTTCAGACTGCGTTTTCCCTCGCTAAAAAAGTGAAAGGCAATGCCCGGATTGCAGAGCGCGATGCGTTCAATCAACTCGCGGATGAACGCAGATTCGCTGTTTTTCGAACGCAAGAACTTGAGTCGCGCAGGAACGTTGAAAAACAAGTCTTCCACCGTGACGCAAGTTCCATGCGCGATAATCCCGCCATCTGCTAAGGTCTTCTCATCTTTTAAAAGCCTGCCACCTTCGAAATAAAGCAGTCTTCCATGCTCTTGGTCTGCGGTTTTCGTTTCGATCGTGAAACGAGAGATCGCTGCGATGCTGGGAAGGGCCTCGCCCCGGAACCCCATCGTAGAGAGATTCCAAAGGTCTTCAAGCTTCTGGATCTTGCTTGTGGCATGTCTTTCAAGGGCTATCGGAACCTCTGCGTAACGAATGCCATGTCCGTTGTCGCTTACGGCGATTCGCTTTCTGCCTCCATCCTCAATCTCTATGCGAATAGCCCTTGAGTTGGCATCGATGGCGTTCTCAATAAGCTCTTTGATGGCTGAACCCGGGCGTTCGATGATCTCGCCCGCGGCGATTTTCTCGGCGAGTTCGCGCGGCAACACTTGAATGGAAGAAGGATTCTTGGGGAAGGCGTTTGCATTGGGCATGAGCTACTTTCTAGTCAGGAAGTGGCGCGTTTGTAAATATCATCAATTTGTGAGGGTAGATTGTCAGCGACTACTGGCTATGGTAGGGCGGTCGATAAGGGGTAGTATAGATGGTGGCTTGTTTAAGCCCGAAGGCTCGCAGTGTGCTTTTTAGCATGCTATTGACGTGCCTATTTTTGATGAGTTCGCAGGCCTCTCAGGTGGCATCGGCGGCTGAAACTGGGGTAGCTTCGCGCTGTTCCGAGTTGCTGCAACGTTACAGCACCAAGTTTTCTCGGTGGAGATCGCTAGAGAAGGCGGTTTTGCATACTCCTCTTTTGTTTCGAACCAGGCCATTAGAAGCATCAAACCATGATGCCCATTGGCGCCAGTTCTTGCGCCATGTCCTTTTAGAGGGAGAAGCTGGGCGGCAAGAGCTTCAACGGATCTTAGATTACTTGGTCGATCCATATCTCTCGCGAGATCCCACGGCTGCGGAGCAGCTTTTCTGGCGAAAGTGGGCGAGTCGTTGGAGGTTGGGAGAGGCAGCTGGTTCGGAATTGGAAAATATGGCGCAGGTCCGCCGCAATTTCGCTCAGGGTATTGAAACCCTGACGATGGTGGATACGATCACCAAACAATCGGAGCATCCAACCAACTATGCTGTCGAAGTGATTCTTTTTATCATTGGAAAAATGCAACCTGGGCCTAAGCATGGTGGCGGTCAACCTGTGCAAAGAGAGATGTTGAATGCCATGGTGTCAGCGGTGGAAAGCGCCGTAATAAACCAGATAGACACTTTAGCCCTGACTCGTTTCCTGGATGTACTTTCGAGAAGCCCGCTTCAAGCTGAGTTCGCAAACGACGCTGATCTTGTGCGTAGGCTCACAGTCACGTTGCCAAAAGAAATTGAAACTCGATTTCCCGAGAGTCTGCCGAGTGCTAGTTTGTTTGAACGGGTGGCTAGCCCTGCTTCCGTCAAGTAAAGTCAGTCCGCAACGTAGGCGGTACTAGGAGCCGTGAAGCTTGTGCTCCAGCGCACGATCTGACTGATTCGAACTTCATCTACGCGTCCGGCGAGATATTCACCGGCTTCGCTGCGGGCGATCCTCAGGCTCGCGTTGCTGTCAAAAAGCTGAGCTGATCCCACGGTACCGATCGTGCCAGTTCCCTGTTGAGTGCCGTTGTAATAAAAGGCGACGGCGCCCTGATTGAAAGTCACAGCAAGATGCCTGAAGTTCGCTGTGCCAGGCGATGGAAGCGCAGTAGACGTGACGGTGACTATGTTTGTCCCATCAAGGCTGCCAACCAATACTAAGTAGTAGTTTGATCCTGTGCGGGTGATCTTGAATTCCCAGCTTCGCTGCCCAGCAGCGCCCGATTTGCTGGCAATCGTTCGATATTGACCCGCAGAAGGGAGTGAGCTGAACCTCACCCAAGCTTCAACAGTAAGTTGACGGCGCGCTGCGCTGAGCGATGAACTGGTGGTCTTCGAGAGAAATTGCGATGTTCCGTTGAAGAGAACAGATTGTCCGAATCGCGCTGTTGAATTTGAGGTGGCGGTATTGTTGTTGGTGAGTGCGTTGTTGTTCGCGCCAGTGTACGATCCGCTGTCAACGAGCAGTCCTGGTGTTGCGTCGAAGTGGTAGAGTGCCACGGCGTTATAGGCTTGTTGAGTCCATGCATGAGTGGCGGGTGAGCTTTCGATGTTGCCGGCGCCGTCGATTGCCCGTACCGAGAACGTTCTCGCGCCATTGGCGGGCGCCGTGATGGTATGCGGAGACGTGCAAGGCGCATAGGCAGCGGCATCCAAGCGACACTCGAAGGTTACGCTTGATTCATTTGAGCTAAAGACGAACTCGGCGATCCGGCTTGCGTTTGGAGAAGCAGGGCCAGTCGCTATGGTGGTGTCTGGTTCCAGGGTATCGCGTATCCATTGCGTGTTCACTAAGCCAGAGTCAATGCCGTTTGTGCCTGTTTGGTGAACCGAGAAATCAAAGGTCCCGTCAACCGATTTGCTCACGATGAAACTATAAGCTGAGCCAGAACAGGCCGTCGTAAGTTGATTGGCAGGCGTGGTGACTTCGGAAGCGATCACATCGCCGCTAAGCGTGACCGTGTTCGAGCCTTGGCAGGCGCCAGCGATGGTGACGCTCGCTCCATTTGAGCGAAACGGGCTTGAAGCAGGCGAAGTGACGGTCGGATTCGATGGTGCGACTGAATCGCGGATCCACTGCTGCGTAGAGGCCGCTGAGGCATTGCCCGCACGGTCAGTTTGTGAAACTGAGTAATTGTGGGTTCCGTCAGCTTCGCTGACAGTGAAGCTGAATGCGCCAGCCGCGCAGGTCGTTGACTGCGCATCGTCTCCAGAGAGATTTACAGTAGCGTCTGCCTCGCAGGTTCCGTTCAAACTAAGATTGCCCGCTGATGTGTAGGGGCTTGCGGCAGGTGCTACGATGATCGGTGCTGCTGGAGCCGCGGTATCACGAATGAAAACCAACGAAGCTTGCGCAGAATCGATCCCAGATGCAGAAGTCTGCCTTACATAGAAGTTATACGTTCCGTCGGTCGGCGTGCTGACGGTGAAGCTGTATGACGATGTCGCGCACGTCGTGGTTTGGGCCTCATTTCCACTCAACGTGACGGAAAGACCCGTGGTGCAAATGCCCGAAATGACCGAAGTCGCTGAAACAGAGTTTGAATAGTAGGGGCTTGTCGCGGGCGAAGCAATCGTTGGAGTCGCGGGCGCTGACGTGTCTCGTATCCACTGAAAAGCTTCTGCGGCGGAAGGATTTCCGGCACGATCAGTCTGGATGATCGAATAGTTGAAGGTGCCGTCCGAAGATTGCGAGAGATTGAAACTATAAGCGCTGTTGGCACAAGTCGTGCTCGCCGTTGACGCTCCAGTGAGATTTACCGTGGCTCCATCCTCGCACGCTCCTGATAAAGCTAAACTCGAGCCCGAAGAAACGTGCGGGTTCGTGACGGGTGCTGTGATTGTTACGGCAAGAGGGCTTGCCGTATCACGAATCCAAGCCGCTTGAGCTGCCGCGGAGGTATTGTTCAGCGCGTCGGTCTGTGTGACCGTGAAGTTATAGGTTCCGTCGGTTGAGCGATTGACGGTGAAGCTATAACTTGAGCTAGGTGCGGCTGTGCATACCATGTTCTGCGTTTCATCGCCGGCAAGGTTCACGGTATTGCCACTGACGCAACCGCCGCTGATCACGAGTGAAGATTGATTCGAGTAATAAGGACTCGGCGACGGGCTAAGCACGGTTGGCGTCGGAGGGAGCGAAGTGATTCGTACCCACTGAAGCGCAGTAGGGCTTGAAGTGTTGTTTGCGGTGTCGGTTTGCGAAACCATGAAGTTGTAAGTGGCATCAACAAATCGGTTTACGGTGAATGAGTAAGTGCCAGCGCTTTGGCAAACCACTGAGTCCGTGGCGTCTCCGGCAAGGTTTACCGTAGCTCCCGCCTCGCAGCCGCCTGAGATGACAAGGTCGGTGTCGGAAGAGGAATAAGGAGTCGTGGGCGGTTGAGTGATCGTCGGAGCCGAGGGACCGCCAGTATCGCGCGTCCAAACCACCGGAACTGGTGAAGACTCGACAAGAGCCGGGCTCGTTTGAAGCAGGCTGAAATTGTAGGTTCCATCGCTGGTGCGATTGACGGTAAAGTCGAACTCATTGTCGTTGCACATCGCGACCCGAGTGGGGCCATCGCCAATAAGGCTTACGGCATAGCCGTTATCGCACCGGCCCTCGATAGTAAGAGAAGAAGTGTTCGTGGTATGCGGGCTCACCGCCGGGGTTACAACAAGGGGAATCCCTGTAACTTCGCCATTCCCTCCGGGAATGGAGATGCCGCCGGGCAGTCCGCCGCCGCCGCCACCTCCGCCGCCTCCAGAGCCGCCTCCAGGGCTTGCTTTACATGCGCCGAGTAGCAAAGAAACTATGGCTAGCAAGACAACCAATACGGCACTGGAATCTATGCACCGTGTTTGAAGGCCGATAGAATCTGCGATTGGTTTTTTTGATCCCCTGGCCATAAAACGTCCCGTTACCCCTTATGAAGACCTGATCCGAAAACCTGATCTCAATACAAAAAGTTTATATTTGTGGACCTCCAAGGTCAACTATATCTTGATATTTCTGTGACAATTTTTCCTAGTTAAAACAAATACTTATCGACGATTGGAAGGGGTTTATTAAGTTAAATTAAGTTATGAATGGCCTGCATACAAGAGGTTGTATTTGCCCGTATCATGAAATCAAGGAGTTAGGACTTATCCCGCGGTGCAGACTTGGTTTCGTCCGCTGCTCTTGGCCTGGTAAACGGCTTTGTCAGCGAGCTTGAAGAGAGCGGTATGGCTGTCAACGTCGAGCGCAAGCTCGGCGACTCCCACGCTTGTCGTTACTGAAATGCGCTTATCGTCGTATTTGAAGTGAAATTTTTCAATGGCTGATCGCACTTGCTCGCCCACTTGAGTGGCGGCTTCCAAAGACAAGCCCGGAAGCAAGACCAAGAACTCCTCTCCGCCATATCGCCCTAGGATGGCTTCTTTTGGGAGGATTTTTGTGCGCACCAAATTGCAAAATTCCTTCAATACATAGTCTCCGGCATGGTGCCCATGCTGGTCGTTGATGCGCTTGAAGTAGTCGAGGTCCATGACAATGAGCGAGAGGTCTTGGTGAAGGGCCTTGGCGCGCTTAAACTCCGCCTCAAGCGACTCCATGATGTAGCCACGATTATAAACGCGGGTCAGCGGGTCAGTATGGGCTGCGCTTTCCAAGGTGCCCAGAAAGAAAATCTCAAGCTCGCCCGCGGGCAAGTACTTTAAGATCGTGCTTCCGATTTTGATCATGTCTTCTTTGCGAAGCGTGATCGATTCTTTGACGGGTTTGTCGTTGACGAAGGTACCGTTGGTCGAGTTGTTGTCTCTGATCTGAACGGTGCTCCCTTGCTTGATCACCTCGGCGTGTTTTCGAGAGGCGTTTTGGTCGTTGATGACGATATCCGCCGACACGTCGCGACCAATAAACATATTTGATTTTGAGATCTCAAAGCTCTTTCCCTGATGGGTGCCCCGAATGATGATCAAACAAGGAGGGTGATCTTTGGCAGCTTCTCTTTCAGTTTTTAGGGTATCTGATTCGCCTTTTAATATCGCTGTCTTATCACCAGAGTCGCCTTGTTGAGACATAACTATAGGCTATGTCACCTGGTTTTTTTTGCAAGCCCGGATGCGTTCTTGCGTGAGCTTCTTGCCCTCTTCCACGCCGGGTTGATCAAAAGGATCGATTTCAAGGCAATACCCCGCGACGGCGGTCAGGACTTCAAAGAAATAAAGCAACTGTCCCAGAGTGTTTGCATTGAGTCGCGGAAGTGAAACCGTGAAATACGGGCGCTTGTTGTTGGTAAGTACTTGGCGGGTCGCATTAAATTCAGCGTCCATCAATTGGTTGAGAGTGATTCCGCTGACCGCTTCGAAAGCATCAAGCCTTGGACCCTGCCACTTGAGTTCTAGTAGATGTTGGAATCCCATGATCTCGACGAAACCCACTACCTTGTCATGCGGCCCATCGCGAAGAAGTTGCAAAATTGAGTGTTGGTCCGTGGCGCCCGTCGCTGGGATAGGAGTCATCCCTTTTTCGCCTTTGCCCAAGCTTTCCGCCCAGAGTTGCGTAAACCAACTGCTTAAGCATTTCAACTTTTGCGAGTAAGGCATGAGCACAGTGATGTTTCGATCGTGCCTAAGATAGTGTTGTACCAGGCGGTAGGCGAGGTCAACGGCGGCTGGCACTTGTTTTTCAGAGATCTGCTTCAGAAAGTTCTCGCGATATTCGTATGCGCCCCTGAGCAGCCCTTTGCAGTCAATTCCGGCCACGAGAGCAGGAAAAAGCCCCACCGGGCCTAACGCCGAAAAGCGGCCTCCCAGGTTTGTGGGGATATCGAATGTGGGAACGTTCCATTGGCCAGCCAACTGCCTGAGCGCTCCTTTATCGGGGTCGGTGCAAAAAACGAGGTGTTTCTTCGCTGTCTCAGCGCCTAGGTGTTTCTCAAGCCACTGATAGATGAAGATCAGCTGAGAAAGAGTCTCCATCGTGGTGCCCGATTTCGTGACGGCGTAGACCAAGGTTCGAGCAGGTGCTGTTTGCTCGAGCACATCCCAAAGATGATCTGGGTCGATGTTGTCTAAAAAATGAAACGTCGGGGCTTTCACCGGAGCGAGCGCTCGGATGATGGTTTCGGCGCCAAGGCTTGATCCACCTATCCCTAAGTGAATGAAGGTATCGACCTCAGGCATCCTCTGAGCCAGGCTGGGTTGGAGTCGTTCGATTTCTTGAGCCCACGACGACCTTGCCGGCAAATGAAAAAAGCTTGAGCGGTCCGCGTCCATGTCCGCGATGAACTTTTGCAGCGCGGGCTGAGCCTTATCGTAAGAGGTCTGTTCGACTAAAAGCTGATCTGTTTCAACCCGAATGAGGCTCACGAGCTCAAACTCCTTCCGATGACGAGACGTTGGATTTGATTCGTACCTTCAACGATCTGCATGACTTTTGCTTCACGCATATAACGCTCTACCGGATACTCTTTGGTGTAACCGACTCCGCCGAGAACCTGCACCGCATCGGTGGTGATCCGCATCGTAGAGTCTGTCGCGAAAAGCTTTGCGGCAGCGGCTTCACGCGTGAAAGGTTTGCCCAAGTCTTTGAGCGTCGCAGCTTGGCGCACCAATAAGCGTGAGGCCTCAAGTGAAGTGTACATATCGGCCAACATGAACTGAATTCCCTGAAAGTCAATGATGGCCTGGTCAAATTGTTTTCTACCCCTGGCATATTGAACGCAGTATTCAAGGGCCGCGCGCCCTAAACCTACGGCCGAAGCTCCGATGGTGATGCGCCCGCTATCGAGGGCTGTCATCGCAATTCGAAATCCCATGCCTTCTTGGCCGACCAAATTCGATGAGGGTACCTTCACGTCTTCCAAAATCAGTTCGCATGTTGGGGAAATATTGATCCCCATCTTGTGTTCAAGCTTTCCTGCCCGAAATCCTGGGGTGCCTTTTTCTACGATGAACGCCGAAACCCCGCGTGCGCCCTCTGCGCCTGTTCGTGCGAATACGATTGCAGTGTCGGCGACGTTGCCTTGGGTCGTCCAGAGCTTGGTGCCATTTAAGATGTATTCGTTTCCTCTTTTGACTGCGCGGGTTTTCAAGCTAGCGGCATCAGAACCGCTATGGCTTTCAGAAAGGCTAAACGCCCCGATGTGCTCGCCGCGAGCAAGCGGAGGAACGTATTTTTCCTTCTGCTCTTTGGATCCAAAAAGATTCAAAATGATCTGTGGGAGCCCGCTTACGGCGACACTCACCGCGTAAGCAACGCTTGCAGTCGCGATTTCTTCAAGCGCCAGCGTGTATTCAAGATACCCAAGCCCCGCGCCATCGTATTCGGCAGGAGTTGGGATCCCGGTGAGCCCGAGTTTTCCTAGCTCAGCGATCACTTCACGTCGAAAAATTCCCTCTTCTTCGTCCTTTTCGACGATAGGTGAGATGATCTGTTTCGTGGCCTTCGCAGCCAATTCCTTAAGCTGGGCTTGTTCTTCCGAAAGCGCCATGTTCATAGATCTCCAAGCATTGAGCGCGCCGTGATCACGCGCAGCATTTCATTGGTCCCGGCCCCAATTTCAACGAGTTTTGCGTCTCTCATGTAACGTTCGACCGGAAATTCTTTGATGTAACCATAACCGCCCAAAATTTGAATCGCATCCAGCGCGACTTTGGTCGCCATGGGAGCTGCGAACAGTTTTACCTTAGCGCTCGAGGCCCGCGAGGCTTCATTGCTGTCGAGCAACCCCTCATCCCAAGCTTTTGCGATGTTATAGGTGTAATGAGCCGCTGCTTCATAGGCTGCCTGAGCATCGGCAAGCATTGCTTGGATCATTTGAAAGTCTGCGATCGGGCGCCCGAACTGGCTTCTCTCTTTGGCGTATTTGACGGCGGTTTCGATAGACGCTCGTGCGATGCCAAGGCTTATACCTGAGATCGTAATGCGTTCGATGTCTAGGTTCTTGAGCATGTGAGCGACGGATCCGCCTTCTTGACCCACCAGGTTTTCAGCGGGAACTTCGCAATTCTCGAAGATCAGTTCGCCGGTTGGGCTTGCGCGCATGCCCATTTTCTTGAGTTTCTTGCCCATCTTGAAGCCTGGGAAGCTCGACTCCACGATGAAAGTCGAGATATCTTTTCGGCCGTCGCCTGTGCGCGCGTACACGTAAAATACATCACCCATCACGGCGTTTGTGATGAACATCTTTGAACCGTTTAAGATGTACTTCTTTCCCTTTTTCTCGGCTCGCGTACGCATGGCTAAAGCGTCTGAACCTGCTCCAGGCTCAGTCATGCCCATTCCGCCGATCCATTCTCCTGAGACGAGCTTGGGAAGGTATTTCTTCTTTTGAGCATCAGAAGCACTTGTTGCGATATTGTTCACCGTGAGGATGGTGTGAGCGAGATATGACAACGCAGTTGAAGCATCTACCGCGCCAAGCTCTTCCATGGCAATGGTTGCTGCAACGCATCCCATCTGGGTTCCCCCGTACTCTTCAGCCGTAGTGATGCCCAAAAGCCCGAGATCAGCCATCTTGGTAAAGTACGTCCGGTCGTAACCTTCCTTCTCATCCAGTTCATCGATTTTCGGCCCCAGCACCGACTGGGCAAAATCTCGCACGCTTTTTTTCAAAAGCTTATGCTCTTCGGTGAAAAACCACATTTGATACCTCGCGAAGCTATGTTAGTTTTTAGGCGATGGATGGGGAATTCTCGCGTTTCAATTCACAAGATAAAACAAACAACACCGAAGGGGCAAACCGCTCGTCAGTGCGTTACTCATCCCAATCGTCTTCTACCCTTAAGGGGAAGGATCGCTTTTCTCAAGCCTTTAATGTCTTACTTAACTACTGGGAAATCAAGCCCAGTCAATACGAAGCTAAACTTCATGAGCTTGCGCTCAAAGACGTGAGGGTTGTCAGTTCGTTCGTGCCTTGGGCTCACGTAGAGACGGATATCTACCACTCTTTAAAGAAGTTCGTGCGCGCGGCTTGGGCCGTGAAATTGAATGTCAGGATTTTTGTGATGCCAGAGCTCGGGGTGAATTACCCGAATGCTGGTATTCCAAAAGACCTATTGGCCAATATTGCAAACCTCGCCGTCGACCGCGTGGGACGGGTCATTTACAATTATGCCGCCCCCAATATTTTTCCTCTGCCCAGCTTCTCGGCCCCTGAGGTGTTGAAACGATTCGGCAATTACCTCATCAAGGTCGGCTCGATCCTCGGAGAGGTCTTTAGCGAGGTCGGAAATTCGGATTTTTGCGAGATCGTCGTTTCAAACAGCCTTTTCAATTACTACCGTAGCTATTCTTTAAGCGGCGGCGATCATGGAGACTATTCCGCGGCTCATGTCATGGCTTTTCGCGATTTCCTTGATCGCGAGTACCGATCCGCCCAAGGAGGCGATAGCGAACAGTTCAAGATGCAATTGTACGAAGGTTACAACCGGCATCGTTTTTTCACGCACATCGAAAAACTCTTGCGTGAAAAAACCGACATGGTTTTCGCTCGCAAGAGTTCGGCGTGCAATGTTCGTCACGTCGATCTGTTCAACCCAGAGTGCTCGCCGGAAGCCGCTTATCGCGATCTGCTCATTGAGCTCTTTGATTTTCATCCTTCGGTCGAGTCTTATTATGAAGGGGTCATCGCAGGAGGCCACCGCAGTGAGACCATTTATTTGGGCAACTCTGGCATCTTTCGCAAGTTTATCGATCAAGAAAAGAGTTTTTTGATCCTTGCCGCACTCATTCACGCGGGTGAAGTGGGTGTGATGGGAGAAGAGCTCTTCAAGCTTTCGACGACCTTTCAAAGGCGATTGCGTTCGTTGGTCGATTTCTTGGAGGAGCGAAAGCTCTCAAGGCAAACGCGCGTGAGCTATATCTCTGCAAGCAAGTTTTCGATGGAAGACCATTCGTTCCAGACGCTCGCGGGAATGGCCCCCGGCGTTCTGTCGGTGGTTGGTGGTTTGGACGCGCATTCAAAACAGCTCTCCGAGCGGCTTATCTTCATGGATCCCCGCGCGGTCGTGCGGGTGATCGAACTCGTGCAGCTGCTCACTTTAGCTCAGGCGGGAAAAGTAGTGGCGATCCCCGCTCCGATGGCGAACGTCGCCAACTATACGGCCGATGCTTTGGCGCATTTTGACAAGTTCAGGAAAGGCAAACAGCCGCTCAGACTCAATACCGGCATTGCTTATGAGGTTTATGAGTACCATCTTGGGCACGTCGTGTTTTATAATCCCCAGGCCTTTTGGAATTCCTCGGAAAAGCCTGACTCCGCGCGCTTTTTCCAGGCGCTTTTGGGATTGGCTGAAGTAAAATCGCTCTGCACCTTGAGCGATCAGCGAGTGCATGCCGTCAGTTACGTTTCGGAAGAAAACTCAACGCAAAGCCTGGTCTTCTTGATCAACCCCACTAGCGAAGGGATTGAGGTGAATTTAGGTTTTTCAAATCCCGTTCTTTTGGCTGGAGTCCCTCAGATGGGTGGATCTGTAGAGGCTTCACCGTTGCTAGGCAAAAGTTTTGAGCTCGCCGTTCCTGCAAGGGGAGTGCTTACGGTACAGCTTTCGTTGCCGAGTTCTTCTGAAGTTGAAAACGCGAAGCCTGAGAACGAGGCGGGTTTATGGACTTAAGGCACGACTGGAAAGCGCTGAATGAAGTGCTTTTTGAGCAGCAAGGCCTTTCCGCGACGGGCAGTCGATCTAGCATGGTCTTGCTCGAGGAAAACAACCGCATCGTTGATGGGGTTGTTTCGAATGGACGCCCCTTTCGTGACGTCGGTGCAGAGGGGCTTTCCCTCCATAAACAAGAGCTTGATGCACTCGCACTGAAATATTCAGTTGAACAGGCAGTTGTACTTTCGAAAAAGAGTTTTGATCAATATGTGTTTGAGGCCGCAGCTCATGGCACGAACTTCTTCCAACAGCTTCAGACTTTGAGATCAAAAGTCTTAAGTGATGTCGGGCGCAAGAAAGACGGTGAATTGATCGTCTCAAGGCGCCATTTCATTCTAGACCTTTTTGGCAAGCACCTGCGACGTGTTCTGCCACGCCGGTTCAATGTGCTTTTGTTCGTGGATCAGCGTCCTCACCACAGCATAGGACCACAGGCTTCCGCCCCATTGTCTTACCGGGCCATCTTGTTGACCTATTCCGACGGGCAGCTGGATCAATTCTTTGAACCTGATTTTTCGAGCCTCCATGAGAATCGTTTGATCAATTGGCCTCAGGAATACAAGGCGATCGGGCAATATTTAGAGACTCGTTATATCTTGCCTTGTTACGCCATTCTGATGAACGAAGAAGATTGGAACCACTGCCTTGAAGCTGCTTCGACGCCTGAGAACAAGCCATGGAAGCTGTTTGTGCGGTATTATGACGAGGGAAAAGCGGCTGTTTTTCCAAACCACTGGTTGACCAAGGCTTTGCTTGCGACCCAACGATTAATGGTGTATTTTGGTCGTCTATGAATTTCGAGGCAGTAACGGCTGACGCTCCTGTAGTGAAAAAACCGCACCTCTGTGGATTGAGGCAAACTGATCTTGCAGAAGATCTTGAGAGCATCGGACTGCCTGCTTCAAAAGCGCGTTACCATACCCGCCAAATCTTTCGTTGGGTGTATCAGAGAAAAGTAAATTCATTTGATGAAATGACGGATCTCTCGAAAGTGGTTCGAAGCCACTTGGCTGAGAAGTATTCGCTGGAAGCCTTGCCCAAGGTGTTTGAGCAAAAGAGCATCGACGGCACCCAGAAGTTTTTATTCAAGCTTGATGACGGCAAAACGATCGAGAGCGTTCTCATCCCGGCTGACGACAGGCTTACCATTTGCATCAGTTCGCAAGTGGGTTGCGCCATGGGATGCAAGTTTTGTTTGACTGCCACGATGGGCCTCATCCGAAACCTCAAAGTAGATGAGATCGTGCGCCAGGTTTTTGAGCTTTCAAGACATGCCGGCATCACCAATATCGTCTTCATGGGGATGGGCGAGCCCTTGCACAATCTTGAGAACGTCGCGCGCGCTTGCGAGATCTTGCTCAATCAAGATGGTTTGAATTTTTCAAAGCGCAAAATCACGATCAGCACTTCAGGGCTTGTTCCGCAGATTCGAAAGATGAATGAGCGCTTAGTGGGCGAGAATCGGGTGAATCTGGCGATTTCGCTGAATGGCTCTTACGATGCCCAACGCGGTGAGGTGATGCCCGTGAACAAGGCGTTTCCGATTGACGATCTTCTCGATGCTTGCCGTGAATTCAAGCTCGAACCCCACCGCAGAATCACGTTTGAGTATGTGATGCTGGGCGGGCTCAATGATTCGGTCGAAGATGCGGCTCGTGTGATGAGGCTTCTCAAAGACATCCCTTCCAAGGTGAATTTAATCCCGTTCAATGCGCATCACGGCAGCCCCTATCAGCGGCCCACCGATCAGGCTGTCGATGCCTTTCACCGCTATCTCTTGGATCGCGGCGTTTCGGCGATGATCCGCCATTCCCGCGGCCGCGACATCTTGGCTGCTTGCGGCCAGCTTCGCAGCGCTGTTGAAGAAAAGCACGCGGTTTGATCTTAATTTAAACTATTTATATTCTGGTTCAATACGTTAATCTATATTAGTTGCGCGAAGAAGCGTATGAGATCAGGCCTTTTTCTTGTAAAACCAGTTCATATTGCCGGATGGGTGATCCGAATTGCTTTTATTTTGGGATTCCTACCGGCGTCAGTCATGGCGGGGCCCGACTTTCTCAAGTTAGAGGCCCATTACACGCAAAAAGCCCAGAAAACATTGTCTGTTCCAAGTGACCTTCCGCCTGCGATTCAGTTCTTGGCGCAGTTTTGGCATGCGGCCTATGCGGGCGAAATGGCCATGACCTTGTACGAACACGATCAAATGATCAGTGCCGGGGCGCACGAAGAAAAATATCGCTATCAGGCTGATCGTATCGCGTTTCTCAGAAATGGCTTTGAAGAACGAATGATTGAGCTTCGCAAGAAATGGAGCAAGCTAGATCAGATAACAGCCAAGAATGCGGTTTTTGAGATGGAGGCTCTATTAAAAGAGTTTACGGCGAACTACTTGATTGCAGATGCCGCAGAAAACCAGATGCTCACGGAGGCTAACGAGAGATTTGTCACAGAGTTCAGGTCGGCGAGATCGAAGGCATTAGACGCTTTAGAGAGCGCAATTCTTCTTTCGCAAAAAGAGTTCTTTGATGATGCCTTCGAATTTCCAAAACCAAAGCTTCATAAAAGCTCGATGAGTGAAAATATGGCTGAAAATATGGCATTTATGTCCACCATGGAGTTAGTGGTAGGTGGAATGCTTGGTTTTATTACATTTTTACATGCTTCAGAGAGTGGTAACGGGGCGCTCGCGTTGTTTTTTCTGTGGATGGTCCCAGATGGCCTTTCAAGGCTAGTTCTTGGACCTGGTTTAGAGTACCCGTTTTTTCAACTTCCTGTCGGGCTTGTTCGAGCGGTCCGTGCAAAACGGAAAGCGAGACAGCAGCAAAAGGGCTTGTCTGCAGAGCTGCAGGGGATGCTTTTAGAGAGGGTATCGCGTCTGCCGTTCTCAAACCACCACGGCGAAAATATTTTCGCAGAGAGAATAAATCGACTCTTTAAGTGTGAGCTGGCGTTAACTAAAAAGTCTTCTGTTGAATGAGTTTCGCAGTGTTTCCAATGGTGGAACTTCCTTGTTGTAAGTACTACTCCCAAACTCTTTTCTATGTGAGAACGTCATACAAAAAATGAATACGAGCAATTTGCTGACTTGACCATCAGGCTGCGTCGAGTCTAGGGGTCGCTTCTAAATAAAAAGCCTGTTCTTAAAAGGGTTCGTGGGGGAAATAATGCATTCATACATTAAGCAGTTTCGATTTATTAATCTCGGTTTCTGTTTGTTCGCTTTGTGCGGTTCGTCTGTTTTTGGTGCGCAAATTGATCTGAACTGCTCTGGCATCACATTGCCCGGAGAACCCACCCCCGAGCTTGTCACGCGTTACAATGGGGTTACGGGTGATAGGATTGCGGCGTATGGCCAGGCGATCATTCGCGGAGACTCGTATTCAATGCTTGTTGACCGAACATCGAGCAATGGCAATGCGACCACACCTGCGGGCGTTATGGTTGGGTACCGGGCTTTTACTTTCACGAATGGCAATCCCAATGAGATCGTGCCTCGTTTTGCGCATGTCGAGGCTCAGAAGACTTATGTTGATCCTGAGAACAATCTGTTCATTGCAGGTGAGGGACGTGATTTCGGGTACGATATCCAGTACAACTTTGACGGTCCTCCGGGTCTTCTTTTGGTGAAACTTGGAACATCGGGTGGTGTATTGCCATCACGCGGTGGGTTTTATGGGGCGGCAAGCATCAGCACTCTATTGGCAGGTACGGCTGACCCTGAAGGAGGTAGGCTGACCACGCTTTCTGTGCTTAAGATCAAGTCCTCGGGCTCAACTGGAAAGGTTCTTGTGCTTGGAGTAGCACGGGATACAGAGAATCCTAATCAAATAGACCGTTATTGGGTTGTGCGATTCAATACAAATGGTTTGGTTGATCAAGGTTTTGGTCAAGGCGGGATTGTTTACATTCCGCGGATCCAGCAGTCTAAGATGCCTCCTCAGGATCTGATTGCCAACTTGAGCGTTGCAGTTCCGGTAGACATTACGCCACCCGACGATTCTAGTTTTTATGCTTTGTACGTGGCGGGCAACTCTCAAGGTTCGGCGCTAAGCCACATTCTGGTACGGAAGTACCAAACCAACGGCCTGCCACTTCATCGTTCCATAGCCAACCTCGCCCGGGCGTGATGAACAGCTCTGGAGTCATGTACAACAGGTTTACCACAAGTTGTTCGACCCGGAGGTTGCGACCGATCGCGATCAATATGGATTCGACCGGCGCATTTCACGTTCTTTCTGAGACTTTTAATTGAGATTGAGTCGGTGCTTGCGGAGACGCTTTATTTTTTTGATGTAGTTGATTTTTATTGTCAATAAATGCTATTGACCAAAGTTATGAAAAATAATTTGCGATC
>JBFMCE010000056.1:0-25349 GCA_040754655.1 Bdellovibrionota bacterium
GCAGAGCAAAAAAACTGGATGAATTGCGGGTTTATTTCAACGAATACCAAGCCAGAACCGGGGCGCTGAATTACCTTCGGCATCGGTTGGAAGAAAAGTCGAAGGACTTGTTCAGGTCATTCGTCCCTCAAAGCTCTCCGTTGTTCAAAGCAGCGAGGAAATCTTACTGGACATTCAAAGGCCTCATGGGACGGTAAGTTTATCACTATGGCCAAAGTTTCAATCATCACTGCACTCTACAACCACGAACGTTATATCGCCCAGGCCATTGAATCGGTGATCGCTCAGACCTTCTCGGATTGGGAGCATCTGATCTGGGATGACGGATCAACTGACAAGAGCCTCTCAATTGCTCAAGAGTATGCAAGACGATATCCTGAGAAAATCAAAGTATTCTCGCACCCTAGCCAAGCCAACCGGGGACAAGAAAACACAAGAAACTGTGCTTTGGAAAAGGCGTCAGGAGAACTGCTGTGCCTGCTTGATTCAGATGACATGTACCTGCCACGAAAGCTTGAACTCTTAGTACCATGCTTTCAAGACCCAGAAGTAGGGTTGGCTTACGGGGTCGTAGAACATTACATTGAAAGCACCGGCAAGGTCGTGCCGTCAGGCATCTCGAAGTTCCATCAAGGGAAGGCTTTTGAGCCTTTGCTCGCCGAAAACTTTCTAGGCGCCAGCGCCACCCTATTTCGACGCGAATGCGTAGCCAAAGGCCTGAGGTTTGATCCTTCATTCAAAACGATCGGAGAGTACCCTCTTTGGCTGAAAATCGCACGAGACTGGAAAGTCTCTTTCGTCGCCGAACCCGTCTCACGATGGCGGTGCCATACCAATAATCTTGGGAAAAAACTTGAACTCCAGGCAAAACAAGAATTGGTGACCTTTTTTGAACGCCTTGGAAAGGATACCGCTTACAAAGCCTTCTCTAAGGACGTGGCCAGGGCCTTGGCAAAAAGACGTTATGATTACGCAGCCGAACTTCATTCAATACTTGATCTCGAAGAGAGTAGGATCCAATGCGCGGCTGCCCTAACCGCTTTCGAGGCAAGTCCATCCGTACGTGGCAAGGCCGCGCTGTTGTTCTTGGTATCCCTCTTAGGCAAGAAGGCCAACCTCTTCGTCGCACGGCTAAAACGAGGGCTCTGGCACGCCCTTCATCCGGTATTGGCCTCGAGCAAGTCGACAAAACTAAAATAATCCGCCTACACCAAGGCCTCATGATATCTTTAAGGTAGAGATGCTCACTCTGATCGCTTACCTCTATCTTTGGTTCGTAGGAGTCACTTCAAGGGTGCGCATCGTCTCGGAGCATCAAGATTCCATACGCACCTTCCGCGAGCGACGGTCTGTAGTCTACACCTTCTGGTTCAAGCATATTTCCTTTCTGCTCTATTACTTCGGCGCTCATCGAATGCGGATGTTGATGACCCCTCAAGGAAAAACCGATATCTTAACCAGAACAGCGCAGTGGCTAGGCTTAAAAGTCGCGAAGGGCTCGGTGGAAGCCGGCGGAAGGCATGCCCTTCTCACGTTGATCGAACAGCTTAAAGCCGGTGATGCGGTGGCTCTTGCCGCAGATGGCTCGAGAGGCCCCGCTGGAAAAGCAAAGGCGGGTTGTTTCATCTTGGCGCAAGAGACCGCTTGCCCGATTCTTCCGGTCGCATGGAAGGCTCGGTGGAACTTTAGCATCCCCTTGCGCTCGGGAATTCTGCTTGTTCCTCTGCCTTTCAATACGATTGAGCTAAGACTGGGTGAATCATTGAAAGTCGACAGGCATTACCAGTTCAACGAGTTGGATTCGATCAAGAACCAGCTCACCAACATCCTAGATCGCCTCTCTAGCTGAACGCGCAAGGCTTTTCGAAGCGCATGGCTTTTACTTGGAAGCGTCTTTATCAGGAGAAGCGGCTTGATCATCCCAACGCGTGAATTCTTCCCTCATTTTCGGGTCAACCACGTGGTTGCGCTTCACCAATTCATCGGCTTCGCGCATGCGGTCTGCGATACTGCGAATGAGCACTAGGAGCCAGCTAGGAAGTTTTTTGATTTCTTTTTCAAGCTTCGATTGATCGAGCTTGATCACCTTCAAATTCGTCGCGGCTTCCGCCGAGGCCGAGCGAGGCTTGCCATCAAAGAACGAAAGCTCGCCCACAAACTGACCTGCGTGAACAAGCGCGATGGGAAACTTCTGACCATCGGCTTCCTTGTAGATTTTCACGATTCCATTTTGAATGATGTACAGGTCTTTCGAATTATCGCCCTCGTGGAAGAGCAGTTCGCCTTTTTTGTACTCAATGATGTTCTCATCCATTGCGCGCTTTAAACCCCTTTGATGTTTAAGGGCGTCATTCTGAGAACAAATGACCGATCCGGCCTACTTCGCGTCCCGGATCTTCACCTGACTCAAGAGATACTCAATGGCACGGTCTTCCTTGATGCGAAACCGAAGTTGACGCATGGCATTTTCATCGCGCTCATAAAGCTCTTTCACTTGCTCTGGCTTCAGATTAACGCGTTCCGCCATTTTTTGATACTCCAGCTCAAGGTCTTTCTCTTCAGGTTTCAAGTCTTGTTCATCGGCGATCCGATCAAGCACCAACGACGCCCTTACTTGATCTTCAGCTCTGCTTCGCAACGATTCAAGATTTTTTTCAAAATAATCGCGAATCATTTTTTCAGTAAAACCGTTTTGCTTGAGGTAAGACGCATTTTCTCGCATAAGGTATTCGATTTGAGACTGAACCACCCCCTGAGGCACTTCAAATGCATTCTGTTTGATGAGGGCGTTCAGCACGTCTTCCTTCACCTTCTCGCGAGAGTTTTGGGCACGCTCTTCCTTCATGCTCTCAAACACCTTCTTGCGGAGCTCAAGCCTTGATTCCAATTTGAAGCGCTTCGCGAATTCATCATCAAGCTCTGGGAGTTGCTTTTTCTTGAATTCATGAACGGTAACATTAAATTGAACGGTCTTGCCCGCGAGTTTGGGGTCTGAGAAGTCTTGGGGAAAAGCTACCGTGAAACTCTTATCGTCGCCCTTCTTTAAGCCGATGAGATTTGACTCAAACTCTTCCATGTAGTGTTTCGCGCCGATGTGAATGAGCCTATTCTCGCCTTTCAAGCTGTCAAGCGCTTCGCCATCAAGGGTTCCTGAAAAGGTGATCTGGGCGAAATCGCCGTCTTTCGCAGGCCCCGCATACTCTTCATCAGGCACCATCTCAGCGTGATTTTCGCGCAGGTTTTGGATGTTCTTATCGACATCTTCGTCGGTGACTTCAGTGGAAGGGCGGGTCACTTCGACCTTCGAAAGGTCGCCAACCTTGATCTCAGGGAAAACTTCAATGCTCGCCGTGAACGTAAGCGGCTCCCCCTCTTTGAGGTCCGCGCCCGACTTCGTTTCGATTTGAGGCATTCCCACAGCGAAAAGTTTGTTCTCTTCAAGAGCCTTGACATAACTTTCGCGCACGACTTTTGAAAATACATCGGTCTTCACGTCTTGAAGGTAATAGCGCTTCAAGATCTGAAGCGGAACTTTACCCTGCCTAAAACCTTTCACCTTTGCGGTCTTTTGAAGCTCAGCAAACTGCTGATCAATATATTCTTGAATAGAATCGGGCTTTACAGAAATTGTAAGCTCGCGACGGATGGGAGACTTCGACTCAACTTTGCATTCGTAATTTACCATAGGGCGCCGACTTTAAACAAAGACGAGGGGTCAAGTCAAGTACAGGATATCCCACAGCCAAAGCCCGTGCGCCGGAGCCGTCGGACCGGCGAGTTTTCGATCGCAAGTTTCAAGCGCCGTACGAATCTTTTCCGGCGATGATTTGCCTGAACCCACGTGCACCAAGGTACCCACGATGCTTCTGACCATGTTTCGCAAGAATCCGTTTCCAGTCACCCTCAAAACACGCAGCTCGCAAACGCCTCCGACACCCCGCCATCGTACAGCCCCCCAATGCGCTTCATAAATCTCGCGTACCGAGGTCTTGGCGTTTCCATTTGCACCGCAAAAGGCCTTGAAATCGTGTTTTCCCTTGAAATACCTAGTGCCTTCTTCAATCGCCTTCCAATCGATGGGCAATCTTAAATGCCAGGCGGAGTGGCGCAGCTCCGGCCACTGAATAGGGTTGGTATCAAGAAAGTAGAGATAGGTCTTCTTCTTGGCATCTCTAATGGCATGAAAATCATCGACCGCGGGCTCGACCTTCAAAACCCGGATATCACGAGGCAGAAGGCTATTAAGCCCAAGGATCAAACGATTCCGCTCGTAAAGCCGAACGACCGAATCAGGAACATCGACATGGGCCACCTGAATTCTTGCATGCACGCCAGCGTCTGTTCTACCCGATGCGACTACCGATACTCTCTTGTTCGCGATGACCGAAAACTTGGTCTCAAGGATTTCTTGGATCGTATAGCGAGTGTTCTTCTGCCTCTGCCAACCGTGATAACGCGTACCCACATAAGAAAAATAAAGCTTAAGACGCGGCATAGGCAGGACCTTTCAAAAACTTAGAATTCAAACATCAATCCCACGTAGGTTCCTGTGTGATTGAAGTTGAGATCGCCAGACAAGGTTTTCAATGATTCAACCCGAGCGACCAGGTAGGTGTGCAAAATGCCATGATCGTCATAACGTTGCCAGGCATTTCTTCTGCCGATCCAATCGAGGTTCAAAGCAGCGCCTCCGACGAGTGTATATCCCCGAGACATGGCTTTTCTTGTTTTCTCCCCATCATCTCGAGTTTCGAGAAAAGGGATAAGGGCACCCGACACTTGCACGAACGGGACGAGAAATCTCAATTGAACCAATCTATAAGAGAGGCCAGCGGTGATGGGAACGGCGGTGAAACGAAAATTGGTGTCATCGCTTCTTGCACCGGTATTCGTAAAAACTCCCTTGCCCTTGGCGGTAATGAAGCCAAGGTGCCCGACGACGCCAAGGGCGCCCAAAGCGCGGCTGCGAAGAAACTGTTTCTCATAAAATAGGTTGAAAGCCGGATTGTACCTGCCCTCGGTATTGTAAACGCGATTAAAAGGGTTTGCCTGCCCTGACCCACCAGCGACATTGAAATTGTCGCGAACCATTACATTGATGCCCGCAGCTTGATCGACTTTCTCTTTCATCTTGGGCTTCAATTCTCGACCGGCCTTTATCGACTCAATGTAGGGCTGCACGCCTCCGCTAGCCGGCGAGTCTGCAGCTCGGGTCTCGATCCCGTGCTGGCGTTTGAGACTTTCGATATAGGGTTGAGTAGATTGAGAATCGCCGGGCACTTGAGCCCTGGGGACTGAAGCCGCTTCCGCTGTTTCTTTTTCAGTAGGGGTGCCCGTAGACGCCTTCCAAGAGCGGGATTCAATACCATATTTTTCTTTGACCTTGTCGATGTAGGGTTGCACTTCCCCTGAAGCCCGATCGGCAGCACAAGCAATCCCAGCACTAGCCCCAAAGAACTGCAAAGAGGCTATCGCGACCAAGCCTAGCCTCGAAAAGAGCGCTGCCCTCGTCACGCACGCCTCCGTATTCGGTGCTTTGTATGAGCGATCAAAACAAACGCAGTGCCCACAAGAAAAAGAGTGCCCAAAACCCAAAGGTTCTGTTTCAACCAGAGCACCGTCGCCGCTGAAACCACAAAGGGAATCAAAATCAATTGAACCGGAAGCTGAAATGAGGGGTTTGAATTCAACCAAGTTGAAGCGGCCGGGCTCCACGAATAATACCAATTCCTAAGCTTGATTCCCAAACTAAACTTATTGAGTACCTCGGCCCGAAACCTTCGTAAAACCTTGACTCTGGGGTCATCGCGATCGCCATAAGCCGCGGTCGCGATGAAACAAGGGAAACCGTCGCTGTCTTCCCTCAAGGCGCCTTCGACGATCGATGGAGTCGCGCAGTTTGACTGTGGATTATTGAGAGTAAGCGTATTGCTCCACGCCGCGTCGGTTTGAAGCATTCCGCCCTTGTTGACGTAAGCCAAAGTGAAGCAATAACGCGTATCATTAATGAGCTCGCCGATTGTGAAATCACCTGGATTCGAACCCGAAACCTCGCGTTTGATGTCGGCGTTGTCATAAGAGGGATTGGTCGTGGTGGTCGAACCAAAAACGACAAGCGACTTCAAAGCCACCGTATCAGTGGGTGGGGTTGAGGCGTTCTCAAACTTGATCTTCTTATGGCCAGGCGTCAGTGTGAAGTTGTGGGTAGGAGTGGTAATATTCGCGCCCCCGCTGTGAGGTGGGCAATCGACCAAAATAATCTTAACATCTGCTGTTTCGGCGGGGCTGCCGCTGATTCCGCCCGCTGTCGAGGTAAAAACAAAACGGATCGAAACCTCAGGAGGCCTTACAGCAGAGTTCCCTAGTCTGCAATTGGTCACACCTGAATAGACTGTATTTCCGCACAATCCCGCGGGTGCTGTAGCGCTATTGAGCTTGATGGCGACCGTTCGTGAAACCTCAGTCGTATCGTCATACTTGAGTTGGGTTCTAGCAGCTCCGTCATTGAAATCGATGTCATTGCCTACCAAAACAAGCGGCGTAGTCTGGCCCACCACGTGGGCCATGATTGAAAGCTCGCCTGAATCCACCGTGCCGCCCGGAGCAACGGCCTCAACATCGTTAGGGGCCACTGTAAACCTCAAGCCTGGCTCATCGGCCGTAGGATTCGTAAGCGAAAGCCCTAAGGGAAAGGTCTTGGGGTCAACCGCTGTGCCGCACCCGCCTGTGATGGGAAAATAAATGGTGCGCACGCCTGCCGTGGTCTCATCAGTTGCTGCTCCAATGGGGGTGATGCTAAGGGCACGGGCTGAAACCGGGATCAAAAACAGGGACAGCGCAAATACACTCTGCAACGCCATGGTCCATTTGGCCACCACGCCTCCTTAGCTTTTGGGTCAGTCAAAAACCGCTGCAGTTCCCAGTATAAAGCGATTATCTTTAGTTTCCAACAAGGCCGCGAACAATTGCAGCCTCGGCAATCTGTACCGCATTCAGCGCCGCCCCCTTGCGGAGGTTGTCTCCGACAACCCAGAAAGTCAGACCATGCCGGCCTTCAGGCAACGAGGGGTCTTTGCGAATCCGCCCGACGTAAACCTCGTCTTTACCCGAGACTTCCGTAGCGAGTGGATAGGAATTCGATGCCGGGTCATCGAGTACCTTCACCCCTGGCATCTTTGAAAGGACCTCGCGAGCCTGGCTGACACTTACGGGTTTTCGGGTCTCGATCGTGACCGATTCCGAGTGGCAGTTGAGTACTGGCACACGCACGCAGGTCGCAACCACTCGAATACGAGAGTCACCCATGATCTTCTGGGTCTCTTCCATCACTTTGTGTTCTTCACCGGTAAAACCATCCTCACGGAAAACATCAATGTGAGGCAGGCAATTGAATGCAATGGGATGAGGGAAAGCCTCCGCTCTTATGGGTTTACCCTCGGCGTGATCACGTACCTGCTTAGAGAACTCTTCAATCCCCTTATGTCCCTTTCCTGACACCGCCTGGTAACTTGCTAAGATCACCCGCTCGATTCCAAAAAGATCATGCAAAGGTTTCAACGCCATCACCATTTGAGCGGTGGTACAGTTTGGATTGGCTACGACCCTAGTTGTTTTCGCACGATCAAGCTCGACAGCGTTGATCTCGGGCACCACCAAAGGCACATCTAAGCGCATCCGAAACAGGCTTGCGTTGTCGATGACAAGAGTCCCGAAGGCCGCCGCCTTAAAAACGTACTCTTCACTGATCTTGCTTCCAGCCGTGAAAAAAGCGATATCGAGGTCTTTAAAAACCTCTGACTGCGAGAGCGCCTCAACCTCAACACCTTTGCCTTTAAACTGCACCCTGCTTCCCGCGCTGCGTGCCGATGAGAACAAACGCAACTTGGCCAGAGGAAAATTTCTTTGCGCAAGGATCGCAACCACTTCTCGCCCAACGGCGCCGGTTGCGCCGACCACACCAACCCTTAGGGGTGGGTTCAAAGACATAGGCATAGGATCTCCTTAAAATATTGGCTTAAGCTGGTATCACGGCGCGGGGACTTAACTCAAGTACCCTGGGAATTTACGCTTTTTACCGCGTGAGCGGTAGATGCGGCTTTGGTCCGACGGCCAAGGGCAAACCTAAAGAAGTCGACCAACATGCCAATAACGACATAGGCGAGACACATCACAAACAATGTGACTTCAGGTTTGACGGCGATGAGGACTAGGGTGAGGATGCAAACAGCCAAAACCCCAAATGAATTCTCTTTACTGACTTTGAACTCCTTGAAGGAAGGAAAGCGAATCGTGCTGATCATCAACGAAGCAAGCACCAAGATTACTGCAAGCATGTAGCTTTCTTTGGCGAACGTAAAGCCCATCTCTGTATAAAATATGACCGCCGTAGCGACGGTCGCAGCCGCAAGCGGGCTTGGCAGTCCTTGGAAATACTTCTTGGGAACGGCGTTTACCAAGACGTTAAATCTCGCCAAGCGCAACGCCGCGCAAACAACGTATAAAAAAGCCGCAAGCCATCCCAGTCTTCCAAATGGTTCTAAACACCAAAGATAAGTGACAAGCGCGGGTGCTACGCCAAAAGACAGGAGATCCGACAAGGAATCATACTCTACCCCGAATGCGCTGGTAGCACGGGTCAAGCGAGCCACGCGTCCATCCATCGAGTCAAAAATCATCGCAACTAAGATCATCCAAGCAGCGGTCAAGAAGTTGCCATGAATCGCTACAACCACGGCGTAAAAGCCGCAGAACATGTTGGCTGTCGTAAAAAGATTCGGCAGAAAGTAGATCTTGCGCACGGACCGGTCTCCTTTTTAGGCCTTACTCTTCAACCGTGCAAGTTTGGTCTCGCCTGCAACCGTCTTGTCACCGGGTTTCACTAAAACATCCGAATCCAAAGGAACGACTATTTCCATCCGAGAACCGAAACGAATCATCCCGTAACGCTCGCCGCAAGCAAGACGCTCGCCAGGACTCACATAACAAACGATGCGTCTGGCCACAAAACCGGCGATCTGAACAAAAGCTATTTTCGAACCGAGATCTGATTTCATGACCACCCAGTTGTGTTCATTTTCCTCAGACGCTTTATCAAGATCGGCTTTGAAAAACTTGCCTTTCACATAACGAATGTCTTCAATCACCCCTTGAACAGGCGCACGGTTGACGTGCACATCAAATGGCGACATGAAAATGCTGACCTTCTTGGCCCGAGGCTCAGAAATACGGCCACCCGCCACTTCTTCCACTTTCAAAACTCGTCCGCAAGCTGGTGAGATCACCGCCTGAAGGTCATCTTGCGGCGTATTCACCTTCGGACAGCGGTAGAACCAGATCGAAAAGGCAGTGAAGATCGAAAAAGCCCCGGTTGCGATTGCTGCCGGCAACCCATTGCCCTGGCCTGCTTCAAGTGCCCTCCACAGAACTCCGCTGGCGAGCGCCAAAACAAGACCGCCAAAAATATAGGGAAAGCCTTCAATTTGAATCGGTAAAGAATGGTTTTTAAGTACGCGCGTCATTTTTTCCTTTGCTAACTTTGATCATCATTTATTTTTCGACTGTATCAACCTCTATCAAAGTGCGCAACATTGACCTCAAACCCGCTCTTTTAACAAGGAATCCAGTTTGATTTCAGCTTGAGATGGGCGCATATAATTGGCGTGAAGGTTGAAATAATCCTTAGTAGATTTTTCTAGGCCGCCTGACCGTACGGTCTCATTGACGACAAGCCGAAGCCCCTCACCCGTGCAGTACAAGGTGGAATCTTCGATCTCTATGGGCGGCATCGCGCGGGTTTGTTTGAGCTGTTCGTATTCCAGTTCTAACTGAGCTCGGTACACGCCAGCCCCTGTTCCACAAAAAACCATAAGGTTATTCTGATGGAGTGTCTCTGTCTTGCTAAAATGCTGTCGCATCCAGGCAGCAGGCTCAACGACTGACTCCGTCCAAGAAGATGCTACGCCTTGCCCTTCCCAGCCGATGAAGACTTGTTTTTGATAAGCATTTGCCATCGCTACGAGGCTCGCACTTTCATTGATTGCGCGTTTAGAAGACAGGGCAAGCGCGCGAAGGGAAGAAAAAGGCAGGATGGGTTTTTTCAGCACTTGAGCCAAAGCTTTCACAGTCGCGCACCCAATGCGCACTCCGGTAAATGAGCCAGGCCCTACTCCGATGGCAAACACATCGACACTCTTTAAATCAAGCTCGCCCGCTTTCAAGAGATCATCGAGTAGTGGAAGAAACCCCTCGCTATGCGCGACGGAAACGCTCCCCATCTTGGTCTGCACGCACTTCCCATCCTTGAGGAGCGCGATTGCCGCTTGAATCTGCGATGTATCGAAAGCTAAGACAACCACGAAACACTTTCCTTACTGAAACATCTGGCGAAGTGCCGGCAGTCCTACCTTTGAAATATCATTGAAGAGCACAACCACTAGGAGCAAGACGATCAAGGATAGGCCAACCTGTTGAACAACTTCCGTTTGGCGGATGCTGATCGGACGGCCCCGAATGACTTCGACAAGCAATAAGAAGATATGGCCGCCATCAAGTATTGGAATCGGAAGAATATTGAAGATGGCCAAACTAATGCTGATCAACGCCATGACTTTCAAGAACTGCGAGATCCCTCGCGACATGGAATCTCCAGCAAGCTTACCGATCAAGATCGGCCCACCAAGCGTGCCCACCGAAACTTGCCTGAAAAAGAGTTTCTTGATCGACACCAATGTTTTCGCCGAAAGATCCAGCGCGCGTGACCACGCTTGCACGGTCAAGGTCAGCGGATTGAAAATACGCTCAGAAAAAAGCAGCGGCTCTGCTTGAACAAACAGTGGATACACGCCGATCATGAATTGTTTGGTCTCATTGCCCGCCGCATCGCGAACTTCATTGGATGAGGGCTTTACTTCGGATCGAATCAGCTTGCCTTCTCGCTCTACAGTGAGTTCAAAACTGCCCTTTGATTTGCCTGACTTTTGAACTTGTTCTCTCAGGTCTTGAAACGTATCGAGGCGCTTCATATCTACCGAGACCAGCCTGTCGCCAGGCATCAATCCGGCAAGCTGCGAAGGAGAATCTTTCACCATCGTAGCGATAAAGAGCTCTGAAGAATAAATCCCCAATTGAGCCAACGGCTTCGCTGGAAGCGTTACTTCATGAGTAGATTGCTTTGAAGGTTGCGGTTTTGATTCTGGAAGCCAATAGGCAAGCTCGTGAGGCACGTAACCGACCTTGAATTCGGAAGCTCCTCTTTGAAGCTCGGCATTGGCGAATTCTTGCAACTCTTCCCAATTTTTAACGGGCTTTCCGTTCAAAACAAGGATCTCATCGCCCGTTTTCAGGCCCGCTTTGCCCGCATCAGACTTTGGATTTGAAACACCAACGGTCGTATAACGTCCGACACTATGAAGTCCTTCAATATCGCCAACCTCAATCGATTCGCCGTAGATACTAAACCCGGGCGTCGCTTGAGTCATGACTTTGATTTCCCTGACTTGAGACTTTGGTTGCTCGGCAGAAGAAGGCGTCAGCGAACGCTTTACGCGAAACACCAATTCCTTGTTGGGCGACTCGGTCACAATGTGAGAAACTTCCTCGAACTTCGTCACGACGTTTCGATCAATCGCGGTGATCACATCGCCCGAACGAAACCCAGCGACATAAGCTTGCGAGCCCGGAACCACTCTTCCAATAACCGGGGCCATGTGTTCTTCGCCGATGACCAAAATCAGAGCGAAAACAAAGATCGCGAAAAGAAAGTTAAAGAGAGGACCGCCTACGAATACGAGGAAACGCTTCCAAGCTTCTAGGTTATTCAGAGCGCGATGCCGCAAGTGCGGCTCAATCGTTTCTGTCGGATCTTGACCGTACAGTTTTACGTAGCCCCCTAATGGAACCACCGAAAGGCAATATTCCGTCTCTCCCCAGGTTTTCTTGAATATCTTAGGGCCAAAGCCCATAGAAAACACATCCACCCTTACCTTGAATATCTTGGCAAAGAGGAAGTGCCCGAATTCATGCACAAAAACCAGTGGACCCAAAAGCAAAATAAAAGAAATGAGATAAAACAGCATGTTGCACCTCATGCTAGCAACGATTGTAAGGCGTTTCAACCCTCATAGGGTCAGCTAAAGACCTTTACGCAAAAATACATGACTGGAAGGCTGTAAACGATGCCGTCAAAGCGGTCTAAGAATCCCCCGTGACCAGGCAAAATCGTTCCAGAATCTTTCAGGCCATAAGCACGTTTGAAAAAAGACTCACAGAGGTCGCCCACCTGAGAAACGACCCCGACAAGAAGTGGTGTTACAATTGCGCCAAACCATCCAAGTCCTTTGAAAACAATGAGCTTAAAGAGAAGCGAAGCTATAACGCTACCGATCAATCCTCCAGCAGCCCCCTCCAAGGTCTTACCAGGACTGATGAGAGGATAGAGTTTCTTTTGACCATATTTTCGTCCACAAAAATAAGCTGCGGTGTCACCTACCCATACGATCAATAAAAACAAGAGGATCCAGCGTGACCCATTCAAACCGTCGCGTATGAGCGGCAAGAACGCGGTGAAACTCACAATCCAAACTAGAGAGAAGGTTGTGAAAACAAATTCTTCAAAATGGCGTTTAAGCTCGCTTGTATGGCGGTCAGCCGTCGCAAGATAGTAACTAAAGAGGCCCATGAAAGCCAAAACCAAGCACTCCAACATCGCTTTCGGGAAAAGCATGTTGACGAACATGAACAGCCAGGTAGTTCCGATGAGCGCCGTACGTTTTTCTTTTTTGTCAGGAAGCAGGTAAAAAATCTGGGAAAGTTCCCAACACATCGCGCCCGCAAGCACTGCAGCGACAATCGAGACGCCGATGTGTCCGCCAAGAGTAACGAGTGATAAAAAAACCACCCCACCGGCTATGGCTGTTATGACTCGAGTTTTCGTTTCGTTGGATTTGGAAGGAACTTCATTTGTAGCGCCAAAGTCGTTCTCGCCCGATGTCATGCCCTCGCCTCAATTTGTTCTGAGGTTAGCCCAAATCGTCGCTGTCGTCTCGCAAAACTATCAAGCGCCCTGCGAAAATCAGCAGGTCGAAAGTCCGGCCACATCGTGTCGGTGAAATAAAGCTCGGTATAAGCCATCTGCCAGAGCAAGAAATTCGAAATACGCTGTTCACCGCTGGTCCGGATGAGAAGATCCGGATCACCGATCTCAAGGGTCGAGAGTTCATCACTAAAACTCTGTTCCGAGATCTCTTCCGGCAGAATCTCACCGCTTAAGGCCTTGCGCGCAAGACGTTGCGCCACATGAACAAGCTCTTCACGCGCGCTGTACGAAAGAGCCAGAGTCACTTGCATGCCCGAATTCTGAGAAGAAATTTCTTCCGTTTCAGCGACAAGCTTTCGAATCGAGGTTGGCAATCTTTCGACCATCCCAATGGCGCGGAAACGGATGTTCTTTTCTAGAAGCTCTTGCCGCTCTCGATGCAACCATTTGTAGAGCAGGCGCATGAGCACGCTAACCTCTTCCACTGGCCTTCCCCAATTTTCATTTGAGAATGCATAGAGAGTAAGAACCTTGACCCCTTGCCGATCAGCCTCACGAATGATTTCACGCACACGACCGCAACCTCGAATGTGGCCGAAGATGCGAGGACGTCCTCGCCGCTCCGCCCAACGCCCATTGCCATCCATGATGATGGCCACATGCCTTGGCACGGCTTTTAAGGGCTCGCCAAAAGTTCCCATTAGACGCTCATGATCTCCTTCTCTTTGGTAGCTAAAACTTTGTCTACCTCGGCCACGAACTCATCGGTCTTTTTCTGGACCTGTTCGGTGGCCTTTTTGGCGTCGTCTTCAGTCAGTTTCTTTTCTTTTTCGAACTTCTTGACTTGCTCGTTGGCTTCGCGCCGTTCGTTCCGAAGCGCAATCTTGCACTCTTCACCAAGTTTCTTCGTGAACTTCACAAGTTCTTTTCTACGTTCTTCAGTCAGCATGGGCAGAGGGACCCGAATGATCTTACCGTCGTTCTGAGGGTTCAATCCAAGATCTGCCACCAGGATCGCCTTTTCGATGGCCTGAAGCATGCCCGCTTCCCAAGGTTGAATCTGAATCAACCTGGGTTCAGGGCAGCTTACTGAAGCCACCTGATTGATCGGCATTTCCGACCCGTAATAGTCCACTCGAACTCCGTCCAAAAGAGCTGGAGTAGCCCTACCTGTGCGTACCTTGGTCAGTTCAGTCCGAAAGTTGCCAAGGGTCTTCGTCATACGCTCATGCAGCGCATCGATTACCTGTTTAGTCATTTTTCCTCCCCTTAAAGGGCGCTATTTGGAACCTTAACTCAGGTCCGAAGCAGAAGAGTTCAACCCTTCACCAAGCGAGAACCGAACGAACCTACGAATATTGATGTTCTCACCAATTTTCGCAACCATCTCAGTCGTAAGCTGAGCAATGGTCTTGTTCGGATCTTTTACGAAAGACTGATTCACCAAACAGATTTCGTCAAAGAACTTTTTAACTTTTCCTTCAACGATTTTTTCCAAAACTTGCGCAGGCTTGTTTGAGTTCTTAGGATCCTGCTTCAACTGGGCGACAAAGATTTCCTTTTCTTTCTCTACCATTTGAGCGGGCACTTCTTCAGGCCTGACGTATTGCGGGTTCGCCGCAGCGATATGCATCGCAACATCACGAACGAAACCCTGAAATTGCTCATTTCGCGCCACAAAGTCGGTCTCGCAATTGATCTCCACAAGCACGCCGATCTTTCCACCTCCATGGATATAGCTTGTGACAACACCTTCAGTCGCCGCACGCCCTGCCTTCTTGGCCGCAGCCGAAAGCCCCTTTTTGCGCAAATACTCGACGGCTTTCTCAAAGTCACCTTGGGTTTCCACAAGGGCCTTCTTGCAGTCCATCATTCCCGCGCCAGTTTTTTCGCGTAGATCTTTAACCTGATTTGATGAAATTTCCATTTTACTTTACTTCCTCGCTATCCGTTTCAAGTAGTTGAAGTGGTTGGAGCGGTTTCGGTAGCCGCAGCTTCCGTCTCACCTTCAACCTCGGTCTCAGAAGCAGCGGCCTCAAGCTCGGCTTCGTCCGGACCGCGCAAGTCGATGTCGCCTTCAAAACGAGAAACCTTCTTGTCTTCGCTAGAATCTTCTTTTGCAAGTTGCGCTGCGAGGTGTTCATCCGCTTTCAGTTTTTCTTGGAAAGCTCTGGCGCCTTCGATGCAGCTCTCTGCAATGAGGTGTGAGAAAAGTTTAATCGCCCGAATCGCGTCGTCATTGCCTGGAATGACATAATCGATGTCATCAGGATCACAATTGGTATCCACAACAGCGATCGTAGGAATGCCTAGCTTCTTCGCTTCCTTCACAGCGATGTGTTCCTTCATAGGATCAATCACAAACATCGCGCCGGGAAGCTTTTTCATGTCTTTAATACCGCCAAGAGAAGCTTCGAGCTTTTCGATTTCGCGACCGATCATCGATTGCTCTTTCTTTGTCAATGCTTCGAAATCTTCGCCTGCCTTCAAGGTTTCAAGACGCTTCAAGCGGTCAATAGAAGCTTTGATCGTTTGGTAATTGGTGAGCGTTCCGCCCAACCAACGGTTGGCTACGTAGTTTTGCCCGGACCTCACCGCTTCTTCGATGACCACGTCTTTTGCTTGCTTCTTTGTGCCCACGAAAAGAAGGCGCTTGCCTTCTGCAGTGATTTTTTGGGCAAATGCGCAAGCTTCGCGCGCATGTTGCACGGTTTTTTGAAGATCGATGATATAAATGCCGTTTCGGGCACCAAAAACATACGACTTCATCTTGGGATTCCACCGGCTCGTTTGATGGCCAAAGTGCACACCAGCTTCCAGCAATTCTTTCATTGTTACATTAGGCATATTTCAATTTCCTCCGACCTTCTTATTGAAGGCTTACTTTTGGTTTAGACGCCTGGCAGCGTCTGCCTCCACCCCACAAACCGGCCTTCTTCTTCTAAAGAAAACCAGCACCAAAGTTTCATATGGCGGGATGTGTGTTGTTAATAAAAACTTGAGTTCTTCTAACAAGATTCTTCTTGCCATGCAATGGGGTTTTTACTGCAAAACACCCGACAAGGGATATGAGAACGAGGGACAGCTTTTGCAATCAACGGCCGAATCAGATAAAAGCCCTCGGGTATATGGAAACCCGCCTTTTGGTACTAGCATTCTTCCTTATTCTCTTCGGCTCCCCTAACTCTAGCTCATACGGCTGCGAGAGGCTTTTAAACGAAGCTGCCCAACACGATCAGGATACGGTTTTTGATGCCCAGGCTTTGGCTACCAAAGTAATTGGCACGCAACGAGACACAGCGAAAGAACTGGCCTCGCGCGGAATCTCGTTTTTGGTCACGGCAAGTCTCTCTTCGACAGAGAAAATCGCGCTTTGGAAAGCGATGGTACCTCTCATCAGAAGCCTTGCATCAGAGCGATGGAACAGCGAATATTTTTCGGGGAAAAATGGGGAGGCCATTTTCGTCGGAGAAGGAAACGACGCACTCGTCATTCCGCAATCTGGAATAAATGCTGGCCGGGTTTTTCGGGGGAAGATCGATCTTATTGACCATTATGAAGCCCTAACGAAAGGCTACTTTCGCCCTAAGCTTCATGGAGACGGACTAAACGGTTTACGTTGGCTGGATCCAGACAAGAAGCCGAAATAATCAAAACATTTTTAATACGTTTTTCTTCCGGCACCACAGGTGGCAAGCGCCATCTCACTTAATTATTGCAGTGCGTCAATATTTTAGATAAAACTCATCTGTTTTCTTAGGAAGAGGTTTATATGGGGCATAGCAGAGTTTTTCTTGCGCTTTTCACATTGGGTTTTGGATCTTCTGTCTTTGCGAAGTTACCACAAACCCCGCCGGCGACAAACCACACGCGTTGGGCGGCCAATGATCAAGTTTATGTGGCCAACTCCCTTGGGCTAAACTCTTATCTCTCTTTTTTCACTCGCCGATCAATGCGAGCACACAGTGCAAATCCGATGGGCACACCTACCTTTCCCCAAAGGTCGGCGCTAAATCCGATGAACTATGTTCCGTGGGCTGAGACGACGTGGATGGCGACCCACCCGCACTGTGATTATTCCGCAGTTTTGCACCAAACATTAGACCAGCATGTTCTCGTCGGCGGGCATTGGGTCGTGGCACCTGACCACTTTTCAACCCTTCACCATGCAACTACTCAAATTGGAACCATGGTGGATCTTCCCCCAGTCACGGTGCAGAGCCCGTCTTCACCGGCCGTATCGTTGAGACGCTTGGTGCATAAGGCAATTCCGACGCCAGACTGCAGGAAGGTTCTTGTTTCCTATAAAACACCGCTGACGTTGCCTTTTTCTCCGAACCCTACCCAGCTCTTTTTGGTCGATAAGTTTTCAAGGGTTGAGTTGCCTCTGCAGCACATGATCAAGGGGTCTTTTGTAGATTTCGCCGTAAATCCGATTCTGAACATGCTCTATGTCGTAACTAAAGATCATGACCAGCATTCCGTTGGGTTTTTGAGGCTCTACTCGATCGCATTAAGCCTGCACTCGCCTGCGATGGTGCGTCAAGTGCAAGAACGCATCTTATCAGGGCACAGCATTTATCATTTTGTCGACAAAGCGCTTACGGTTGATCCTGCCGGACATCGAGTTTACTTACTGACCGTGCGTTCTCAAGACTCTTCGAACTACCTTACCGTCTTTGATTCAAAAAAATTGGCCTTGAGCTCTGAAGTTCAGTTGAGCAATGGGGTGGGATCCATTTCAGCCATCGGTGTTGATCCAATCCGAAAGAAAATCTATGCGCCTGTATTTAAATACGTCGATCAAGGACAGCAACAACCCGTACCTGGTCAATACATCACGGTCATCGACTCACGGAGCTTGATCGTAGAGGCTGACCTCGATGTTTCAAACATCGTGGATGTGAATGCGGCGTTTGATGGCTCAAACGCCATTGAAGACATTGCCGTTGTCGGTTCGGGCCATCTTTTCGTGCTGAACCGAGACTACGCCGCTCAAATGAATTGGTTGAGAGTGCTCAAAGTTGATTTGAATAATTTCAAAGTTCAGCAAGATGGACCGCCGGTTATTCCAGATCCTTTTTCGTATTTATACCAATCTAAAGGACCGAGCCGGCTGTTTTCCCGGTATCATTGATTAAAAAATTGGATGGGATAGCACGCTCTACCCCATCCTGTTGCAACGGCTTGCGAGACTTGGGAACTCAAGGACTGCAAAGAGACCAAACAACGAATTTCTTTTTATTGTATACGAGGTTTTGAGGGCCTAAACCAGAAGGCCTAACATTGACCTTCATGAATACGCCATTGCGCTCTAAAACAAAGTCTTGTTGTAAAGTAACTTTCAATCCACAAGTGGGGGCCATCGACAGCGGGAAGCTTGCCAAATTGCTTTGACAATAAACATCCGGGCTAAATGGAGTATTGGCCGGAGCGCCTACTGTTTCGCTCGCGCTGGCGCAACTCGCTGAAACAACAACTGAGCTATACTTTGGAGTTCCTGACACCCCAGCTGTAGCAATAGGACCCGTCTGTCCGAAAGCTTGTCCTGAAAGAACAAGGATCAGACTGCTCAAAAAAAGAACCTGCATGATCACCTCCAAAGATGGTTAAAAACTCGAATGATGTAAAAAGTATGACTCAAATTTGCTTAAAAGAGAAGATCCAAGAGAAGATCCAGAAGATCCCAATATTTCGAGTGGTGCCGACGGAGGGAGTCGAACCCACACGCCTTTTGGGCACTAGGTTCTAAGCCTAGCGTGTCTGCCAGTTCCACCACGTCGGCACTCATGAACAGACATAGAACTTTAACGGACGGGATGCCTCACGAGTTATCAGCTCGAGAAGGAAATAACAAGAGTAAGTTCTTTTTTGGGTCGCCTATGACTTGGGTTTTTTAGCGACCGACTGCTGGCCCAGCGTTGGTCCGGTGGCGCCGGCATTGTGAAGAGGTGTGCTACCGCGCTGAGTTTGCGGTTTTTGCGGTTGCTGCGGCTGCCCCTTGGTCGCGGCTTTGAGCTGCCCTTGCACGCGTACAAGCTCAATTCTGAGGTTAGTCTCTTCAAGTTTAAGCTCATCAAATCGTTTACGCGTTCGTTCAAGCTCATCTTTCATCGCCTTTGAGAGCTTATTTGCTTGGTCGAGCTTGTGCCGTACTTCGGCCTCAGACTCAGCCCCAGAGCCGGATCTTCTGTTCAAATCGTGCGCAGCGCCCCCCGATTTCTGTTGGTTCGAGCCGCTAGAAACTTGCATGAGTTTCATCTGCAGTTCTTTGTTTTGCCGTTTGAGCTCTTCAGTGAGGGGCTTCTGTTTTGAGAGCTCTTGTTGCAGCAAGATGCGGGCGCTTGAGTCTTCCTGCCATTTCTTCTGCAGTTCTTCGAACCTGACGATCAATTTCTGATGCGCCTCTTTCGAGACCTCTAAATTTCGCTCAGTGCTCGCCAACTTTTGGTTGAACTCATTCTTATCAAGGTTGCCCGCGCTCGCAAGTCTCTTGGTTTCTTCGAGTGATTTGAGCGTATTCGTTAGAGTTTCTTTGGTCTTGGAAAGCGAAAGTTCTTTTTGTCTGAGCTGTTCGTCTTTCAGCCTGATCTCTTCTCGAAGAGCCGTTTCCTGCGTTTTGAAATCAAATTCTTTCTTCTTAAGATGAGTTGCTACGGCCCGCGCCCGATCATTTAGCGCCGCACGATCTTTGAGCATGTCCTCCATGAACCCCTTGGCCCATGCGCGGGCGCTCTCGGGCACTACGCCCTTTTCTATTTCGCTTTGGTAGCGCTCAACGAGTTTCTGGAATTTCACATCGAGTTCTTCAAAGTCGGCCAAGACATGCTCTTTTGATTCAGCCTTTTCTTGTCCATCAATGAATTCACTCGAGCTCGAGCTCAAACTCGAACCCGAAGCCTGCCGATTGACGAGGGTTTGCTTCTCTGCTTTGAGAGCCTCGACCTTGCTATTCAAATGGTCAATCTGATCTTGATAGTGCTTGCTCTTCAAGGCCATCTGAGCATCTTTGGCGCGTAGCACCTGTTGAAGATCTTCAGAGTACTTCTCTTTCAAATCTTTGACGTTCAGTTCTTCATCCGTCAGATCTTGAGGGCCTCCGCCTGAGACAACAATACGGTCATCAATCACCCGATCAGCGGCACCGCCCGATTTTTCAGAGATCCGACCCCAGTCTTTCCCGGAGGCTTTCCCTTTTTGCTCGGAATCAGAAGCAAGATCCTCGCCTTCCCCGGCCTTTTTCATCAAGGAAGTTAAAAACTGGTCGTCCTCTTTATTTTTTTCTGGCGTTTCCGCCAATGAGGGTTCCGCTTCAGTCCGCTCACTAGTCAACGCCTCTTTTGGATCCGATTTTTTTTCAAGCGACTTGAATTCAGGTTCAGCGTCTTGTTTTGGTTGATCGAGGCGCTTGACCTTCCAGTTTGAGAGCCCAGCCGTCGACGCGTCTTCCCGGGCGGCGCCCCTTAATCCGCTTGTCTTGCTTTTCTTCTCGTCTTCGCGTTCGTCCTGTAAAAACTCCCTCACTTTTCCAGTCGAAAGCGGGCTTGGGATCGCTACCTCGGTGCGAAGGTTGGGTTGCACGATGTCTTCGACCGAATCTACATTGACGTACTCAATGCCGCTGCCCTTCGCATTGGCCTGCGCCGAAACGAATGCGACCAGCTGAACTCTGCCGGTGGTCTGTTCATGCCGAATCACAAGGCCGTCTGAGAGTGCCTGGATTTTTTCAAACATGCCCGCCATCCTCGAGGCGGCCTCATTTGAAGGCAGTCCATTTCCGGGGACAAACCCTTGCACATCTGGAGCCACGAAATGCGACACCGAGATGATCAAGCGAATGTCATCCCAGCCAAATTCAATCTCCACGCACTTGGCCGAATCACCTTCGCGCGAATTGGTCCAGCCGTTGAAGATGGCGATCTCAAGGATTTGGCGAATGCGGCATTCAAACTCGAGCGGTTGTTGAGCCGCATCGAGAAACGACTTGCTTTCATACAGACAAAAATCGATCACTCTTCCGATATGGCGGATTGAAAAGAGCGTCTCGTAAAGCACTCGCGCATTGGCGCGAAGCATTTCTTCAACGCCGGCTCGCAATTTCTGTGAAAGCGTTGCAGCTTCGGTCATGCCGCCACCTTCGCTTTCGGGACAGGCCCGTCGACGACCTCACGAAGCTTCGTCCCTCGGGCTGAGAGCCCCCGCTTGAACAAGCCTCCGAACTGGCCAATGAGTTTTCGGGCGATGCGCATCTGCTCTACCCGTTGAAAATTCATCTGCTCTTGCCCGCAAACCCAGCGAGAGAACTCTAAAACTTCGACCAACTCATCACCCAAGGCTTTACAGGTATTCTGAGACGCCAAGAGCGACTTAAAGCGCTGATCCAGCATCGGAACCCCGGGCACCTTCTTTGATTCGATCAATTGGAGAGCCTTCCGTCGCTGTTCATCGGAAAGCAAAAATGAGCCGCCCTCTGAAGAAAGCCCTTGGGCAGCGATGGCTTCGCAAAACGCAGTTTCAACAAATTGCCTGATGAAAGAAGCGTTGCTATAGCCCAACCAAAGCGCGATCAAACCGGCCGTGGTTGAAAGGCGAACGCTCTTCTCATAATTTTCGATTGAAAGATCCGCGACGTAAAAAAGCGTTTCCGAAACGGGGATGCGAAAGGTGCGATAAAAAAACAATACCGTCGCTAGCGAGTTCTGATCAAATAAATGCGGCACCAACCACCGTGTCGCCCTGCGAATCCGCCTGTTCTTATCAAAGCTCGGCACATCCGTGCTCTCACACAATTCGTTCACGATCACCGCCGAACGGCGCAACTTAGGGAAGCGCTCACCCAGAGTGCCAAGGCTTGAATAGACATTCCCCAAGCGCTTGAACTTTTCAAGCGTTCGCTCTTCAAGGGGATGCAATTCCCTGATCATGCACACATACTTGTTTTGGCTGGGCAGAAACATGTACAAAGGCCTGTCGACCAACATGCCCACTCGAAGAGTGGTAAGGTCGACCGTCTTGTACTTGCCTTGAGACTGCTCTGCCGAATCCGCGGTCACTTGAGCCATATCGTTAAATGAAGCACCTTAAATTTGAGGCAAACCCTTCCTTTTACAGGGTTCTTCCTTGTTTTTATCGGAAGGCAAAAAAATAAGGTTCAGTCGTTTCTGGCGAAGTCAGGGCGAACCTGGACAAGTTTTGCCAGGTCGAGGATTTTACGGTGATTTTAGGGAAAAACTTGCCTATTTACCTGCCGACGACTGGTTCTCCGGCGTAATAACAAGCCGCCACGTGCTGCAATTCGCCATGCTCGACCAATGGTGGAAATGCCGATTTGCAGTTCTCTCGCATGATCGGGCAACGCGGGTGAAAGTAACACCCTTGAGGCGGATTGATCGGGCTGGGAACGTCGCCTTGCAGGATGATGCGGTCTCTCTTCACGCCAGGATTTGGCAATGGAATCGCTGAGAGCAAAGCCTTCGTGTAAGGGTGTTGTGGATTCGTGTAAATTTTTTCGCTTGAGGCGAGCTCGACGATTTTCCCCAAATACATGACCGCAACCTTGTTGCTCACGTGCTCGACGACCTTAAGGTCATGGGAAATGAACAAATAAGTGAGTTTGAACTCTTCTTGAAGATCCATCATCAAATTCAAGATCTGCGATTGAATCGAGACGTCAAGCGCGCTCACCGGCTCATCGCACACGATGAACTCAGGCTCAACCGCAAGTGCCCTTGCGATGCAAATGCGCTGGCGTTGCCCGCCCGAAAACTCATGAGGATAGCGGTTCATCGCCTCAGCGCGCAAACCGCAAAGGTCGAGCAACTTACGGATTCGCTGGCTTCGTTCACCTTTATAAAGGCCATGGATCTCTAACGGCTCGCCGATGATGTCTCCCACGGTCATTCGCGGATTCAACGAAGCATACGGGTCTTGAAAGATGATTTGCATTCGCCGCCTGAGCCGCCGAAGTTCTCCCGCGGGAAGCGCCGTGACGTCAACACCGCCAAACTTTACCTTTCCGCTCGTGGGCTCGATGAGGCGCAAGATGCAGCGGCCCAGCGTCGACTTCCCGCAACCAGACTCACCGACCAGTCCTAGCGTTTCACCCCGGTTCACCGTGAAACTCACATCAGCGACGGCTTTCACGCTCGCAACCGTGCGAGACAGAATGCCCCCCTTGATGGGAAAGCTTTTCACCAAGTTCTCGACTTCAACTAAGGGGTTTGCGTTAACAGTTGTCATTATGCTCACAAATCCTTGTAACACGCGATTCGATGTTCTGGGCCGACTTCCCTGAGTTCAGGCTCTGCTCCCCTACACACATCCATCACATAAGGGCATCGCGATTGGAACCTGCACCCTTTGGGCAACTCAGAAAGGCTTGGGACGATTCCCGGAATGGTCTCGAGCCTTCGTTTCTTTTCATGCTTCTGAGTCAAATCAAACGTTGGAATCGACTTCATCAAACCCCGTGTGTAGGGGTGCTTGGCATTTCGAAAAATTTCCTTGACCTGCCCTTGTTCCACAACCTTGCCCGCATACATCACCAAAACCTCATCAGCCGTCTCGGCGATGATGCCAAGATCATGGGTGATCAAGATGAGCGCCATGCCCAGGGTCTCTCTGAGCTTTTTCATCAATTCAAGGATCTGGGCCTGGATCGTGACATCGAGCGCGGTCGTAGGTTCATCCGCGATCAAAACATGAGGGTTGCATGACAGCGCCATCGCAATCATCACTCTCTGCCGCATCCCACCTGAGAGTTGGTGCGGATAGTCGTGCACGCGTTTTTCAGGCGACGGGATGCCAACAAGTTTTAGCATCGCGACTGCCCGGTCCAGGGCTTCTTTTTTGGATACTTTTTGGTGCAAGACGATCGCTTCGGTGATCTGGTCGCCCACGGTAAATACCGGATTGAGCGAAGTCATCGGCTCCTGAAAAATCATCGAGATCTCATTGCCTCGGATCTTGCGCATTTCCGCTATGGGAAGCTTCAAGAGATCTTTTCCGTTGTATAAGATCGAGCCGCTTTGAATTTCACCGGGAGGATTCGGAATGAGCCGCATGATCGACAGCGAGGTGACTGATTTTCCGCAACCAGACTCGCCAACAATCCCCAAGGTCTTGCCCTTGTAGACATTGAAACTCACGTCATCCACTGCACGAAGCACTCCGGCTTCGGTGCGAAATGTCGTCACTAGATTTTTGACCTCGAGAACTTTTTCCATCAGCCCTTCTTTAGCTTCGGATCAAGAGAGTCGCGAAGCGCATCACCCAAGATATTAAACGCCAGTACGATGAAAAGCATCGCCACCGTGGCCGACGACAATTGCCACCAAACCCCGCGCGCCAGCTCTTGTTTCGCGTCATCGATCATCACGCCCCAACTGGGCTGACCCTGCACACCTAGACCTAAGTAAGATAGAATAACTTCAGTTTTAATGGCAATTTGGAATTGCAGCGACAAGTTGATAATGACGATATGAACGACATTCGGAAAGATATGCCTGAAAATCCTGATGCAGTGCCCTGCGCCTATGCTTTCCGCCGCAATCACGTATTCGCGACTGCGATGTTTCATGAACTCTCCGCGAATGAGCCGGGCTAAGCCTACCCAACTCGTCACGCCCAGGGCAATATAAACTGAAAAGATTCCTTTACCCAGCACATAGGTGAAAGCGATCAGCAGCATGATGCTGGGGATTGACGAGAGCGTCGTGTAGAACCAGACCACCAGCTCATCTACCCAACCACCAAAGTAGCCTGCCAATGCTCCGAGCAGAACGCCGATGGGAATCGCGATCAATGCCGTCACCAGCCCCACGCTCATCGCGATCCTGGTGCCATGCAACATCTTGTAAAAAACACTTCTCCCAAAGATGTCTGTCCCTAACCACAACTTCGTATTTTCAAATGACGGAGCAGAGTAAGCTTTTCCAACCTCGGCATCCCAAGGCGTGGCAATCAATCCAAACTTCGCGCTCAATGCAATGAGCGAATAAAAAAAGACGATCGCAAGCGCAGCTATCGCTAACTTGTCTTTTTTGAGGCGAATCCAGGCGTCTTGCCACAAAGATTTACCTTCGGCATGAGAAGCTGGATGGTTTTCCCAAACTGTCGCTTTCTCGCTCATCTCAATCTCACTCTAGGGTCTACGACGCTATAAAGCACGTCACTTGCTAAGTTTGAAACGATGAACAACAACGTACCGAGCGTGGTCATCGCTTTGATGACCGGAAAATCCGAGTTGTGAATTGCATCGATGGTGATGCTCCCCAATCCCGGAATGCCAAAGAAGTTCTCAAGCAGAAAAGATCCC
>JBFMCE010000057.1:0-25181 GCA_040754655.1 Bdellovibrionota bacterium
GAAGTTTTACGATTTAAAAAAACACGGTGTTGTTTTGGGTCTTGTCGGGTGCCTTTGGGCAGCGTCGCCGCCGATGGCAGGCGCGCAAGAACTAGAACAGACGAAAACCTCGACTGCAGCCATTTTGTCCATAGAGTATTTTGACAGCGAGATCGGAAAAGTTTGTCGCCGTTTGGAAGATGAAAAGAATGAACGGATTTCTTTCGAGTTAGACCTAATTCTCGGTCCTAGAGACGAGTTTCAACAGAAGTCTGAAATTCTGTTGAAGCCCCAGATTGCTTACTTAGAGAAGCTCAAGAAAAAGTATGAGGGCGCCGATTTTAAAAAATTTAGAGACCGAGTTTTAAAATATTCCTCTGACTTTCAAGCGAAGAAAAAATTGGTAGATGCTGAGCTTCAGTGGGGCCAGATAAAAGACTATGAGGCCGAATCTAAACTTGATGACATTGACAAGACAGCGCTTGAAAAACTTTCCCCATCCGTTGAAAAAGCATTTGGAAAATTGATTGCGGATCCTCCCAAAAAGAGCACCTCAGGGAATGTTCTTAATCTTTATCCAGTGAAGGTTGTTAATCTTTATGCCTTGCATGAGGTTGGCTGTGATCCCGAGACCGAAGGGTTCGGCCGGGCTGGTTTTCAAAGCTCAAATTGCAAGCTTGATCAAGCCCCTCGTCACATCGAAAACTACGCTAGCCCTGATCACGATACGGTTTACGCAGAGTCTTATCCTGAAGCATATAAGGGCATGTTGAATCCTTCGATCAAGTTGGCTAGCGGCAAACTTCTCTTTAAGTCTGCACAAGTAGTAGAGGTTCGAGGAGTTCGTTTTATAGTGCCTCTTTCGATCGACCTCGTTACAGGTGAAATTTACGGCGAGTCAAAAGAAGAGCTCCGCCAGATACGGATCGGCGGTGATACCGAGGATGATCAAGAACAGCGTCTTGCACGCGAGAAGGCCAAAATTGAAGAAGAATATCCCAAAGCATGCGCTGAATTGGCTGCCAGGTGGCGTGCGTATCAGCACGACCAATCTGATGCGGCAGATGGCATAACGACTACAAAAACAGTCAATACTTCATCTGTCGCGAGTGGTGCGGCCTCTTTTGCTCCGACACAAACGACCACCACCTCAAGCGCAGCTGTAGGTTCGAGCACAGTATCAGGAGATGTAAAATGAATTCGAAGAAACTTTTGATTTCACTGGCAATGCCAACACTGGTTTTAGTTTCGACTTTGCAGTTTGCAGTAGCCGAAGAACAGCCTTCAGGATGCTCAGTCGAACAGAAGCTTGAGATTCAAAGTAAGTTAGCGGAAGCCAAGAAAGAGTCATTTGTATTTCGCGAGAAGGCTTCGCAGGTTTTGCCGAAGCTAGCCGCCGATCAGATGGTTTGGCTCAAGAAAATGCAAGAGAAATTTTCGGATGATCTTTTTTCGCCTGATGCCAAGGTAAGGTTTCAAGAATATGTCACGCGCTACAAAGCCATCGAAGCTGAGGCAAAACGGAAGTTTCGTGTTTCTGAACCTCAAGCGCTCCTAGATAAATTCGACAAGAAAATGCAGTGGGATCTCGATCAAGACATCAGCTACCAAGATACAAGCCCGTTTGATCTGTTTTTTAGAAGCACTTTAAAAAGACAGCTCAACGAAGGTATGCGTATTCGAGTCGACAACGGATGGCTCTATAGCCGTTCGGCCGACGAGCTTCCATTTTTTTATGAGAATTCAGCAGCACCCCGGATCCAGGTCAAAGGTGGCAAAGTAATTCTGTTTGCGAAAGGATTTTTTAAGATGGACCAGAATGAATCAGGTTCAATCGTTACAGGGCTTACTCACGGAATCGATCTTTTTTCAGGCGAACTTGTTCCTGTCGAAATGTACAAAAACGGCGAGCCCACGGATATTGATCCGGCAGATATTCTGAATCACAAGCTGGCTGAGCTTCTGAGCGAAGCAGAGGAAGATTATGAAAATCAACAGGCTGATATCTTATCAGAATATCCCCTAGAGTGCCGTGTAGCTCTGACACTCGATGAAGTCTCGGCAACCAAGACCGCGAGCAAAACACCTGAGTTTACGACGATCGAAGAGAGCGATGAAACGAAAGCGATACTAGCGCCGACCAAGTCTGCTACGGTTGCTGATCCAGATGCAGGCGTTGTGAGAACAGCTACGGCTGCTGCCCTTAGTGAAGGAGAAGTACAAAAATGAAGTTTCGAAGTACTGGTTTGGTTCCTTTGTTTTTAGTTCTAATGGTCGCTGCCGGTTTTCAGCCAGTGAGTTGGGCTCAAGAATCTGATGCCGTAGAAGGTTGTTCAGATGAGCAAAAAAAGGATCTTGAACTGAAACTCGAGCAGAAAAAGAAAGAGTGGCTCGCTTCTTACAATCGTGCGTCGCAGACACAAGCATTGTTAAAGGTGTCTGCCGATCAAATAAGTTGGCTCAAAGAAAAACAGGCGCAGTTTGCAGGTTCTGGTTTTCCTGCCGATGCGAAGTCTTTTCTTGAAGGTTATGTCAAAGAATACAAAAAGCGTAAGGCACACGCTATTGAATACCAGATTCAAGATGCAGGCCTCTTTTTGAGAAATTACGATCAAGAAACGATGGAGTACTACGGTCGTGACGTTGACAATGTTCAGGGAGCTAATCCGCTTTATCGGTTTTTTGAAGAGGTCTTGGATGGAGTAGAGGTCTATAGAGTTCATTGGGGCTGGCCAGATTTCGATTTCGCAATGGGTCTAGGGCCTTACGATGGCTTTCGTTCACCTCGTTTAGAGATCAAAGAAGGCAGGGCTGTTTTGGTGGGCGGCGGTTATTCAGATCCGGTTGGATTCGAGCAAGGCATTGACTTGTTCTCGGGTGAACTCATTCCTGCTGATCCTATGCAAGCGGTAAATGCCGGTATTGAACAGTATCGCGGGGCTCACGAAGAGCTAGTTGCTCAAGAAAGAAACGCCCTCTTTCGCAAGTATCCGGAAGAATGTGTTATCGCAGTCGAGATTGACGAATTCCTTGCGACGAAAACAGCAAGCCCAGCAGCTGATCTTCCGACGCTGGAAGATGGTCTTATTGGCAAGGCTGCAGTTAACTTGGGCGATGTAGCTACAGGGACAGTCGCTACCAGCACCGTCACAACAAGTACTGTCGCCATCGTTCCGACCAGCACTGCCGCTGGCGAGCCTGCTGGTACTTCAACCCGTACGGCGACTGTCGCTGGCGAGTAGTTAGTATAGACAATGGCGCGCGAGGATTTTTTGGCGCCAAAATCCCCGCACAAAAACAACACAATCGTGGGGAGCGCACCGTTAACCTTCTCCCCGGACAGAGGGGCGTCTAAACTTTAGACACCTGCGGGAATGATCGCCAAATTCCAAGTGTATATTTTTAACTTTGTCTATTATTTTCAAGTACTTGTGGTGGACTTTCCTGGCATGCAGGTTGCTTTTAACTAAGGTTAAGAGAGAGGCAAACCATGCGAAGTCCAAGGTCTAAAAATTCGATTTTATTGCTTATTGGTGCAGTCGTTTCGCTGAACCTTGTCGGCGGATGTGCTCAACAAGAAGGTGCCAGTGGCTTTTCAAACGCACAAGTAGGCGCAAATTTCGGAGCTGTCGGACAAACTGGAACAGACGGTGACACTAGAAACAATAATGCCGTAAACCCTCCTCCTGCCGGAGGTGGTGGCGGCAGTCAAGATCCGGGCAACGGAGCCGGCGGCAACGCGGGCGGCAGCAATGGCAACGGCTCAAACGGAAGTCTTGGCGGCATTGACGGGAGTAGAGTCACTTTTCCCAGCTCCGGTACGGCAACCTTACCCCGAGACGCTCGTTTGGCTTCGACGATGCCGCTTCAAACGGGTCCCATGATCCCAGTTGATCTGGGCCTTGGAAACAACGGCATTCCCACAGCGCCTCCTGCAAACACCACGACCGCAACCGGTGCCGGAGGGGCATCGGTAAGCATCACTCTGAATGGCGTATGCCAGCCCCGAGGCCAGGCTTGCGGATACAGCTACAGCGGCGGATATCCCGCCCACCTGCAGAAGCACTGCCAGATCAATTACTTTGACCCGAACTCAGGCCAGGTTCGCAACGAGATCTTTTACACCGATTGCGGAAGTTGCACTGAGGCCGCCCTCATGCACGCCGCCACCTCAGGAGCACCTGTTTTCCGAGTTTCAGGCCTTCAATGCTTTGGAACAGCCCGGATGAATGACTTTTCGCCAACCCTCTATCGTTTTTCAGTCGAGACCCTCTTGTCGGGCTCGGCCTGTGCGGCCAACCCTGAGTTCTTTGGCTTTCAAAACTGTATGGCCAACTAAACGTAAGTTCCCGCCCGTTATCAACCCGAGCGCGTATTTCGCCTGAGCTCTGTGCTACGCATCATCAATTCCTGCAAAGTGGACTCTTGCAATCAGTTTCGAGAACCAATAGAGTTTTCCACTAGGATGAGAGTCAAACGCTTAGAGATCCAAGGGTTCAAGTCATTTAAAGATAAAACGGTCATTCATTTCGATGACGGGGTTACTGGCATTGTCGGCCCGAACGGGTGCGGTAAATCAAACATTGTCGACTCGTTCTTCTGGGTGATGGGTGAGCAATCCAACAAGCACATGCGTGCCGACGGATCGCAAGACCTCATCTTCAACGGCAGCGAAAAGTACGCGCCGCTCGGCATGGCCGAGGTGACAATGGTGCTCGCAACCGGCGCGCAACCTGGCACCCTTCCTGAAGGAGTCAGCCTGCGCGATTTGCCGGCGCATCTGCGGTACGAAGAAATTTCTGTGACTCGCAGGCTCTTTAGAAACGGTGAGAGCGAGTACCTTATCAATGGGCAGACTTGTCGTTTGAAAGACATCCATGAGCTGTTCATGGACACGGGCGCCGGGCCAAAAGCTTATTCGATCATTGAACAAGGGCAGATCTCAAAGATCGTCGCATCAAAACCAGAAGACCGCAGGGTTCTGGTTGAAGAAGCCGCCGGGATCGTGAAGTTCAAAGCGAGAAAAAAAGAGTCTTTGAGGAAGATCGAAGCCACCAGGCAAAATCTTCTTCGAATCAACGACATCATCGCCGAAATCGAGCGACAGCTGAATTTCTTAGAGCGTCAGGCCACCAAAGCGCGCCAGTACAAGAAGTACAAGGAAGAGCTCCAAGGCAAAGAGCTCTTGGTCGGAAGGAAGAAACTCTTTGGGCTGAAGCTCCATTCCCAAGAAGTCGCCAGCCGCCTTCAAGCGCTTGAAGTGAGTGAAGTAGAAAGTCGAAACGAATTGCAGTCGGCCGAGCTGCGAATTGAAAATTTTAAGATCCAGATGACCGAAGCGCAGCGCCTAGCTGAAGATGCTCAATTGGCTCTGCAGAACCTTCAGCGCGAAATCGCTCAAGACGATACGAAGATTCAATTGCATCGCCGTAATATTCAAGAGCTTGAAAACTCGAACATGACTCTTGATGAAGAGAACGAAGAGCTCATCGCCAATATCCAGAAACTGGGCGACGAACAGGCCAAGCTTGAAAGCGAGTCTAGCCAACTTCAAGAGCTCTTTCAAAATGCCGACTCGATCCTGAAAGAACATCAGGGCAGGTTAGACGAAGCAAAACAGCGCGCCGATGAACTGGGCAAGACGCTCGAGGCTGAAAAACGCGAGCTGATGTCGAGCCTCAACAGGCAAACCGAGATTTCAAACCAAGTGCATGGGCTTGAGGCGAGGGTTGATGGTTTGTCAGTTCAAATCAATGGTCTTGCCGCTAAGATTTCAGACCGCGAGCTTGATTGCGAGGTTTTCTCTGAAAAGGCGGCATCTTCTAGAGCGCTCTACGAGAGCACTTCTTCTGAAGCGTCAGTGGCGCGTGGGCAGACAGAAAGTTTGCGCACTGAGATTCAATCTTTGGAAAACGAACTCAAGACCTTGCGTGTAGACGAAGCTGCAGCTCGGGAGGATCGCGCCAAAACCGATTCGCGCGTGAAGTCTTTGCAACAACTGGTCGACAATCACGAAGGCTTCAGGGCTGATGTGCAGAACATCTTGAAGAGCTCTGAGTTCGCAAGCGGATTGCGCGGTGTTTTCGCTGACAAACTTGAAGCGCATCCTGGTTATGAGTTCGCTTTAGAGAGCGTTCTGAGAGAATTCTTAGAGAGCATTTTTGTTGATGATGCACTTCAAGCGCGTCAGTTGATCCAGACTTTAAAAGACCAAAACATTGGTCGCGCCGTTTTTTGGTCGCAGGATTTGATTGAGGCCAGGGCAACCCGTCGCCATGCTTCAACCCAAGTCAGTGTAGATGAGGTGAAACAACTTGTTCCTCATGCGAAGTCGCTTCTTGAAGTGATTAGGCTTGATCATGAAAAAGCAGCGCTTCTGCTGAACCTGTTTGATCACCACTATGTCGTTGACTCTCTCGACGAGGCGCTCGATGCCTTTGGCAAGACCGCTCATCTTGGAGTGAGTTATGTGACTCGAGAAGGCGACGTCGTCGATCGCTATGGACGCGTGGGCGGTGGCAGCACGAAATCCTTGGAGGGCGGCATTCTTGCGAGAAAGGCCGAGCTTCAAAAACTCACTGAGCACCTGGTTCGCATTACTGAGCGCAGTGAACAACTCAGCGCAAGGCTCAAAGAGGTTGAGTCCACCTTGCAGCTCAAACGCCAAGAGTTCGACCAGATCAGCGCCAAACTTCGTGAGCTTGATCTTCAGGCCAAATCCGCAGAGCGTGACCTCGCTTCTGCAGAGACTCAGCTTTCAACAGCCAAAAGCCAGCTTGAGAACGAGCGGGCTGAGCGCGATTCGCTTGAGACCGAGCGAAGAAGCCTTTGGGAAAAGCTTGATGGCATCCGCCAAGAGCTTTCCGGAATTGAAAGCTCTACTCGCGAACGTGAGTCAGAAATTGAGCTGAAGTCTCGCAGCCACAATGAGGCTGTTCAGAGGGCGGCTGAAATTCAAGGTGCGATGGTTCAATTGAAGGTCGAGTTTGCGGCGGCGAATGAAAAGTTCCGCCATGCCAAACAGAACCTTGAGCGGGTGAGCTTCGAGCTTTCTGAAGACCGCAGCCGCAAGGAAGAAGTCGAGCGTTTGATGAATCGAAAGCTCGACGAGAAAGACATGCTTGGCCAAGAGCTTCAAATGCTCGAAGAGCGGATGATTGAACTCACTTCGCGCGCGCAAGAACTTGAGAGCGCCACGCGTGAGCGCAAAAACCAGTTCGAGAAAGTAAATATTCAGCTTGGCGAGGCTTTTGAGCAGCAACGTTCGGCGATGAAGGCGGTTGAGGAAGGTTCGTCAGAGCTCAATCGTTTGAGAGTCGAGCAAGAGCGTAGTGGCTTAGAGTATCAAATGCTTTATCAAAGCATGTTTGAAAAGTATGGCATCGAGGAGTCTGCGATCGCTCCTCAGAGCGAGGAAGATCGTGCGAATTTCGACGCGTTGACGCCAGACAAGGAATCAGAGCTTCAAACAGAGGTCGACAAGCTTCGTGAACGCATTCGTAAGCTTGGTGAAGTGAACTTGTTGGCGGTCGAAGAGTATGACGAGCAGAAAAAACGCCACGAGTTCTTGATCAACCAGCGCGAAGACTTGCTCAAATCAATCCAAGACCTTGAGCGCGCGATCGAACGCATCAACAAGACTTCGCTTGAGCGCTTTAAGATCGCCTTTGATGAGATCAATACAAGGTTCCAACGCATCTATCCGCTCGTGTTCGGAGGCGGCTGGGGCAAACTTGTCCTTACTCAGCCAGAAGACATCAACGAGACTGGCGTAGACATCATCGCAGAGCCTCCTGGTAAAAAGGTGGGTTCGATCCAATTGATGTCAGGCGGAGAGAAGGCGCTGACCGCGGTTGCGTTGATTTTCTCGATCTTCTTGATCAAACCCAGTCCCTTCTGCGTGCTCGATGAGGTTGACGCGCCTCTTGACGACCACAATGTCGGCAAGTTCAATGCGCTTCTCAAAGAAATGGCCGTACGCAGCCAGTTCATCATCATCACTCACAACAAACGCACTATGGAACTCAATGACAAACTCTATGGTGTGACGATGGAAGAGCCGGGCGTGTCGAAAATGGTCAGCATCCAAATGCAGTAGTAGAGCTAGAGCTGTTGAAATTTCCGAATCTGCTTCGTTGCTCAAAAATGTGCGCTCCCGCAGCGGGCTTTTATGCCCGCTTTGGTCGGCCCATCTTTGAGCGCCTCGCATCTTCGAAAATTTGAACAGCTCTGGCGTTGATCGGTGCAATCCGATAAAACGCACGTTTCTTTCTTATCGTTTCCCGTAATTTCTAAAATAAAAACGAACATCCTTTAGCTGAACCACGGTACGTCGCATTCTGCTAGTTACTACAAAGAAGCTAAAGGCCAGTTCGTTTTTATTTTAGAAATTACGGGAAACGTTAGCTAATCAACGTGCGCTTCTTACGGGTCTGTCCGGAATACACGCCGCGGCGACGTATAGAGGTTGCCTGCCTGGTCGCGGCTTATGAGGCGATACGAATAGACGGTATCCGGAGCAAGGCCCGAGAGCGAGAGTGCGTGCGAGGTTACGAAGTTAGAATCCTCTGCAATCACTTGGCTCGTGTCAGTTCCCAACCCCCACAGCAATCCCGTAGTTGAGAGTTCGTTCGTCGTCCAATTGATCACAGCCGAGTTTGAAGTGACAGCAACACTTGAGTTCACGAGCACCGGAATCGTCGCATCAATCGTCCAACTATGAGACGCGCCAGTAGTGTCTTGCACGCCCAAGTAAGTCGCGCGAACCGCAAAGTTGTGCAAGCCGCTCGCAAGCGCTGAATACGTGATCGGCGAGACGCATCCCGTGAAGGCAGCGCTATCAAGGCTGCACTCAAAAGTAGCTCCAACCGCGTTCGAGGTGAATGCGAAGGTGATTGAAGTCTGATTCGTGATCGCCGCTGAAGGGTTTGCGCTAGAGATCGAGGTAGCCACGGCAGCAGGAGTTGGCGTCGGAGTAGCGGCCGCCTGACAGGGGTTTGAGCGAATGCTTTGAGGTAAAAAGTAATTCACCGCGGGCACGGGCTGCCAGCCCCTTGCAACCATGTTCTGATACGCGGTTTGAGGCGTCGGCGGAGTCACGGTTGAATTGAAGAACCTGCTATTGCCCGAGCGACCGCATTCTGGATCGGCTGGGCTGAAGGTGCCATCTTCCTTCCACTCTCTCCAAAGCAACATCATCGAAATGTGGTAGCGAGGGCCTTGATAGTAATCGACCTTGATTGGAAGTTCGGTCATATAATTCATGTCAATCGCTTCAGCTGCGCATGCGAACTTTGTCGGGTGCGTGCCGTTGTTGTCGACCAACCTCCTGAAACCTGTGCCGGTATCGACATCAAGGGTAGCGCCATCGTCAGAAAGAATGCCGAACTGGTACTTCGCCGCCGCATTGCTCGAGTGAAGCTTGATGACGCTCTCAAAGTGCAAGGTGAAGTACTCATAAAGCGTATCACCGCGGTGGTTGGTTAAGAGCTCGCCGCTAAGGGTGTAGAAACCCCGGTCAAACGGTCGCGTCGGGATGTCGAGCATCCCAAAGAACAAGGTCGCATCGATTGGATGCGCATTGAGCTGGTAGTCTTGAACCTGCGTGTAACGAGGTTGATCGTCTGAAAGGTAAGCGATGTTCGCGACGATGCCATGATCGTAACCCGCGCCAGGATGGTTAGGATCGCCAAAGGGATCGCAAACCGCGTTTGAGTTGTCAGGGCTTGCATTTACATCTTGAGGAGTGTCTACGATCGCCGTCGTATTGCCAGCACCCACCAATTGAGTGGAGCTCTCATTGCAACCGGAAGCAGCGATAGAAACAAGCGCGAGCATCCAAAAGCCCCAAGAGCTCCAAGACTGGGTCTTGGCGACAGCCTTGATAAGGCCTCCCACCTTGGCAGCGATCGACCCAATCACGTGAATTCCATCAGGTGTTGGGCCAGCCATGGCGGTCATGAAAGAAGCGGCATTCACTTCTGCTCGGGCAGTTTCCACAGGTGTGGCTGCTGCGCTCGCCGGATGAGGAGCCGATTGCCTTTCGGCAGCCTTGCGCTCAAGCCGCGAGCCGCTCAGTTCATATAAAGTATTCGTGACGGGCTCTACCCGCCTGCTTTTCATACAACGTCCTTCTTCTCTAGCTTCTATTTTACGCAATGCACTATCTAGGTGCTAGCGGTCACGCCGAGAAAAAACTCAATGAAATCAGTTTAATTTGTTGTGGAATTGTGAACTGTTAAAAAACCTATACAGGTCCCCAGAATCGTATGCTAGCTGGGCTTTAGAGAGTCTTGAGAGGGGGCGGTCTATGGGGTTGAAATCAGCTCTTTTTGGAGCGTTTTTAGTTCTTTTAGTGATTTTGCTAGTACCTTCACGGCTTTACGGGTTCTCGGCGGATGTGGTTGGAGCCTATAACTGGGGCAGTTACGAGTCAGGACGTCAAAGTACTGAGGCCTTCTCAGGTCCTGGATTGCGTGGCTTTGGCGGGTACCGTTTCCCGTTCGGGCTTGAGATGGGAGCTGCTGCTTCGATCGATTTTCCACAAGTTTCGGGCTCTTCCAATAGCCCTGAATCAGGCTTTTCACGCTGGGCTTTCGGACCCCAGGTCGGTTACCTCTGGCAGGAGCGGCTTGAGCCTTTTGCGTTTTATTTCCCGGTAAATCGGCTCAAACAAACCCTCACGACCCGCACCCCAGGGGCAAAGACCGAAACTGAGCTTGCTTATGAGGGGCAAAGTTACGGCGGCGGAGTGAAGCTTTATCTGACCAAACGCCGAAGCGACGTGGCCCAAGTAGGTTTTGCTTTTGTATACGGTCGTGAACACTACGATAAAGTGATGAGAAAAACCCGGAATAGCCAGGGCAGCTCGCAAGAACAAAGACGTGACACCGTGGTTTTGGGTACCACTTATCAAATGGGTGTTTTTATCGGAATTTAGGGCGAAGTCTCAACATGATGTAGGCTAAGCACCAAGCTAAAAGCCAAAATGCGGTGTGTTTCAAGCCGGTCGCGCCATCGTCGTCGCCACCATCGCCGTCTTGTCTCAACGCCGCGATTGACCCGCAACCTGCCGAGATCTTGTACTCGAGTTTTTCCCTGCCCAAATCCTTGTAGTCGATTGCGATTTGGCTTACTTGCGGAGACGCCGCTGCTGCTGCAGCCGTGGTGATCGAGATCCGAAATTTGAGGAACCGGTAATTCTTATTGCTCAGGCTAGTGAGATCGTTCGTGAAACCAGAATACGTCGCGCCATCGGTTGAAGCTGCGTATTGAACGGTGATGCTTCCGCCATTTGCGATGCTCGTTACGCTTGGTGATGAGGGGAAGGAAGCATTGAGCGTTCCAAGATCATATCCCTTGCTTTGCACAATATAAGTTTGGTTTGCAGCCGCATTGTCGGTGTCGCAGTTGGTTGTAGCTCCCGCCGCTGGGCAAGCTCCGCCTGTGGCCCACACAGGCCTGCTTGCTGAAGCGGAGTCGCCTCGAAGCCTGCCGTTCACGCTTTGCCCAACACCGCCAAGGCACGCGGTCCCGCCGGTCCCGCCATCGGCCACGGGGTCAATCGTCGTCGTCAATGTTTTGAGAGTCTGCAACCAAACAGCGCCGCCACTACCGCCCGCGCCGTTGCCGCTGCAGTGCGCGTTGCCGCCGATGGCGTCGGCAACGCCATCTCCGCCATTTCCACCAGTTGCAGTGATGCCGGCCACGGAAATATTTCCCAAAGCGATGATGCGTATCGCACCGCCTCCCGCGCCTCCGGCTCCACCTGTTGAAAAATTGCCCGGGTCCGTGTGACCGCCACCTCCCGCGCCTCCTGTTCCGCAGATAAAACCATTTGTGGCGTCTAGATCAGCAAGCGGTCCGGTGGTTGAGGCTTGGCCATCAGAACCAGCCGCACCGGTGCCGGCTGCACCCCCGGCATTCTCGACAGCGCCTGAAGCGCGTACGCCTGCGCCGCCCGCTGACGCTGTTAGAGCATCCGCGGCCCCACCGGCGCCTCCGTCTTGGGTACAGGCCCTGCGCGTTCCGCCAGCGGGGGCGCTTGTGACTCCATCCGGAACGCCAGGCCCGCCGGTTCCGCCATCGACCGAGATCGCGGCTGCGATGTTCACGGCCCCCAGTGAACGAATGATCAGAGGCGATGATCCCTGAACTTCGATCGTACCCCCTGAAATGTTCACTGATTTAAAGTTATAACCGTTCGGGTGCGAGTCGGTGTTGAAAACATAACCGCCACTTGTGTCGAGAACTCCATCGCTCCCATCGCCAAAAGAGAGGGGCCTGTTCGCGCTTCCGCCGGCTACCGCGCCCGCTCTCGCGATTCGGTCGACCGTATTCCATAAGCCAGTCGTCGAAGAGTAATCCGCGAAGTCATCCGTGCTGAAATCTTCGACAAGCCTTCCACCACTCAACGTGTAAGCTTGAACCGACGGGTTTTTGAAGAGAGAGGCAGCCACGATCAGGAACGCCAAAAAGATAAGAATTTTCTTAGAATGCATAGCCGATTTTTCCTAAACCTCCGTAAGAGATTTCGATGTTCGCGATTCTTCCCATGCCTTCGAGTTCAGTGAAAAAACCGCGGTAAGAGACTTCACGCACGGGTTTAGAGGGCAAGAGAAAGTAGCGAATCGAAAGATTCACATCGGCGCCGAGAGCACCGAGCCCCAAGAGACCGAGCTGCGTTCTCCAATTCCAGCGGTGTGCGATTGTTCTTGAGCCCATGAAGATCGCGGTGAGCCCAATGAGCATTTTGCGTTTTGCGACAGCGTGCCTTCCGTTCCACGAGAATTCTTGGCTCGTCGACCCGTAAAGCCCCAGGGCCGCGGTCTTTTGCCAGAGCTGCTCTTCCCAGGCGATCCAACCACGTACAAGCGGTATGGCCAGTTTTTCTTCGATCACGTTCTCAGTTGTGGGTTCGATCTGTTCTGCGACGAACCATGCTCCTGCGTTCAGCGTCGCTGTTTTCGTGGTGGTGATGTGTCCCTCCAAGCTTCCAAAGGCCGGTACGAACCCTGATCCCTCTGCTGAAAGCGGATTTGACGATTTGTTCTTGAATTGGCGAGAATGAAATGCCGCTCCAAGCGCAAGGTCGAGTTTGAATTTGTGAGGTTCAATGATTTCACTGGCGACGACAGGCGCCCTGGGTTTAGCCACCTCGCGAGCTTTCGCCGGGGCGGGGGGTGGAATAGGCGCGCTTGGGGTCGCCACGACCGGCGGCGGGCTGGGTACTGGAATCGCGTCAATCTCGATTTCTTCTGCCGCGCTGAAATTGCCTTGGCGACCGCTTGCGTCTTTGCTTGCGACGCGAAAATAAAGCCTCCGGCTCTTGGCGGTTTGAACAGTTTTATATGAAAAATGAGATTGGTTTACGGTTTGATCAACCAGGGAATCTTTAAAGTTCTTGTCGCGGGCAATTTGCAAACGGTATTGTACCGCATCAACGACAGGTTCCCATTCAAGATCGATTGAGATCTTGCGCGCCTTGGCCGCGGCACTCAGCCGTATTTCATCAGGGCTGTCGTCTGAGCGTCGCGAATCTCGGAGGCGAATCTTAGGCTTTCTCATGCGTGGGGGATTGGGCAGGGGTTTGGGCTTCGTGATTTCGACGGGCGCGGGTTTTAATGATGGTTTCGCTTCGTCTTGCGCCACCGGTTCTTCGGGGCGAGAACGAGTTGGGGAAATTTCAACCTTGCCTTGCGCAACAAGGGCGGTTTCGTCAGCGCGCACCGTGTGCTTTGTTGAACCATCAGAGACAAGGTGCAAGTTGCCCTTGGTCACTTGCACTTCAACCCCCGCTGGCGATCGTTTGATCTTGAACGCAGCTTGCCCCGTTTCATCTTCTATGTTGAGGGTGCTCTTGCCGTCGACGTCCACAGCCAGGGGAAGGGTGCCGGCGGAGTTCTTTTCAATCGCTCCTTCCAAGAGCTTTACGATGATTTTCTTGTACTCAGGAGTGTCTTCGGAAGGGGTCTTCTCGAGCGTGACGAGACTTTCGGGTTCAATCAAAATCTCGGAACCATCGTTGAATGCGACGACAGCGGTTGCGGCCGGCATGGTGAGGATCGATTCCTTGCGGCGAAGCACGTCTCCGGCGGCGGGCACGCGCCAGGCGATGGTGCCCGCGGGCTTGTTGCGAACCTCGTTTGAGGCTCCCTTCAAGGTTGCGATGACCGGGCCTTTGCTCTCGCGTTCCGATGTCGAATTCAAATCGTACACGAGCGCATAGATCTCAACGCAAAGAAGAATCAAACAGAATGAAACTGAAAGCCAAAGGCTTTTTTCCTCTCTGTTTTCCCCAGGCGTTGGAGCCGGCTCAAAGGACGGTTCCAATTCTTCTCCTTCCATGGCTCAATTCAGCAAAACTCTTCATTGAGACGCCCGCATCCTGCGCGCGCTCTTCCTTTCATGGCATGTTCGAAGGCATTCTCGGCAAACTTCGTAGTTCTCGCTGCTGCGAAAGCTTGCGCGGCTGCCTCGATGTGCCATACTGAAGTTAACTTCAGTTACTCAAATTGTATGGCGACCAACGTAAAATTTCCAATCCGTTACAAGATCTTAGCGGTGCTCAGCGCGGTCGTCATGGTGGCGGTCGCAGCCTATCTCTACCTGGCTTCAAGGTTGTTCTATGAAGACAAAACAATTTTAATTTATGAGCTCAACCAAAGTAACGTGCGTACGCTTGCGTTCGACCTCGATACCGCGTTGAAGCGGGTGGTTGATAAACTCAAGCTTATCGCGGCGTTGGCTGAGACGCATTCGGCTGATCAGCGCGACAATGCAGAGTTTGCCTCGTTGTTTTCGGCCGAAGAAGAGCTTTTGCGGGTGGCGATCTTGGAAAAGAGGGATGATGATCCCGTCGCACGCGTCACATTTGAACACGTTTGGCCCAAGGCCCTTTCTGCCTATAAGAAAGATTCTGCCTATCTGCAAAGGGTCCGGGCTGAAGCCCCCATCCCCTATGCAGAGGTGCTTTCTCGGGGAGTTTGGATTCGAAATGTAACCTTTATCTCAGACGGCGATGCTGTGCCGCTCATGACCGTGGCGATGGCGCTTGAGAGCAGGTCGAGCACATCGACGCGAAACAAAGTCATTTACACGGATGTGAAGCTTGAACGTTTGATTGAGACTTTTTCCTCCGGAGGGATCGCGGAGACTTATGCCGTCGACTCTGAGGGAAGCATTCTTCTGCATTCCGATCAGTCAAAGATAATAGGCTCATCTCGCGTCATGTCCGATCCTCTGATCCAGAGCGCGCGCGACTCAAAGTTGCGGTCTGAGGTGAAGCGGTTCGACGATCGCGGCACTGCTTATCTAGGCTCTTTTTATAAGGTGGGATTTGGCGGGTTGGTAGTGGCGTCTCGGGTTGAAGCGCGCGAGGCTTTCGCTGCGGCCGAGCGTCTGATCAGGAAGTCCCTAATTTACGCTTTGGTGATCGTGACCGGCGCCTTCATGATCGCCCTTATTTTCTCTCATTCGCTCACTTCTCCGATCCAAAGATTGGTAGAAGCCACCCAGCGCATCGCTAAAGGAGATTTCAATCGTTTTATCCAGGTCTCTTCTCATGATGAAATCGCTACTTTGGCGGCGTCATTCAACTCAATGACCGCCAATCTTAAGGCTTCACGAAACCAGATCGAAGAATACAGCCGCGACCTTGAAAAGAAGGTCTCTGATCGCACGGCTCGCCTTGAAGCGCAGAACATGGCGATCAAAGAAGCCCAAGAAGCCTTAGTGCGAACGACGCGTTTGGCGAGCGTTGGTGAAATCGCGGGGCGTGCGGCCCATGAAGTCCTGAACCCCCTCACCAATATCGTCGCCCGTCTCGAGAAGATCCAAGCCACCAGTCTCAAGGCAGATTACGATGACCTCGTCTTGCTAGGGCAGATCATTGACGCTTGGAGCGGTGAGCTCAAGTCGAAAGGACCGAACCAACTCATTCAGACGCTTGCGGTTCCGAGCAAAACTCAACCGGGAAAGACTCTTCTCGAGGAAGATCTCGAAAATCTCAGAGCCGTGTCGTTGGATCTTGTAAACCGCATCGAGACGTTCCAATCAGACATGGGTTTCTTGTTGAAGGAGTCGGCTCGCATCAATAAAATCGTGAACAGCATGCGCCAATTGACCCGCGTTTCAGAAGACCGGCGCCCGCTTGAAATCCATAAAGTGCTAGCGGAGTCGCTGGCTACGATGGCCGATGTGCTTGCGAAGAGAAAAGTCTCTTCTGAGGCCCGATTCGTCGACCAGCGCGTCATTGTTTATGCCGATCGCGACGAGCTCATACAGGTCTTTAGCAACCTCATCAGAAATTCGATGCAGGCCATCGACGACGCAAGAAAAGCCGGTCAAAAGACCGGTGAACCGCCGAAAATCTGGGTGAGCACGCAAACATTGAAGAAAGAATCAGGCCAGGACGTCATTCAGATCAGGGTCTGTGACAATGGCCCCGGCATTGTCGCTGAGAACTTCAACCAGGTCTTTCACCCCTCATTCACCACCAAGTCGATTGATGAAGGAACGGGATTGGGGCTTTCGATCGCAAGACGCTTTATTCGCGCCTTCGATGGTGAGATCATAGTTGAAAAGAGCGTACCGGGCGTTGAGACCGTATTTTTGATAGAGCTACCGGAGATGATTTCAGATGAATCAAGTCTCGCAGTTACCAAATAAACGCATTCTTTGCGTCGATGACGAAAAGGACATCGTGCAAGCGTACGCCGATTTTTTGGCTCCGACCCCGGTGAGCACGCCGAAACGCTCTTCCCGAATCCCTGAAGCCGGCCGTACGATTCAGCCCAATTCAGATGCAGAGCATTACGAAATCCTCAGGGCCTATAGCGGTGAAGAGGCCATTGAACTCGTTAAAACCGAACTTGCCGCAGGTCGTCGTGTTTCTGGAGGGTTCTTTGACGTGAAAATGGAAGGAGGGATTGATGGAATCCAGGCGATTCAAGAAGTTTGGAAACTTGATCCCGAAATGAATTGCACCATCGTCACGGCTTACCAAGATCGATCGGTAGACGATATCAACGAACTTTTCGGGGTAAAGTTCAAAGACCAGTGGGATTATCTCAATAAGCCTTTTACGCAAGGCGAAATCGTTCAAAAGGCGCGTCAAATGACAGCCGCTTGGAATAGAAGGCGAAATCTTGAAGAAACGCTGATTCAACTCAAAGCGACTCAAGATCAACTCATCCGTTCAGAGCGTTTAGCCGCGATTGGTCAAGTAGCCAGAGGCGTGGGCCATGAGTTCGGAAACATTTTACAACGCATCGTGGGCAAGGCCGATATGGCGCTGCTCGAGAAAGATATTTCAAAGGTTCAGGAAGCCGTTCGCATCATCATCGAGGCGTCCGAGAGGGCGACGGTGATTGTTCGCAACTTGCAGGCTTTTTCAAAAGGATCCGCGGCGAAGACAGCGATCGAAATCGCGCGGGTGATTGGTGATTTGCTCAGTCTGGTGAATCATGAGTTCGTGAAATACTCTATCCAATGCGTTGATAAGCGCAGCCCATGCGGTTTGATCCACGCGAACGCGACTGAAATACAGCAGGTGTTGATGAATCTCGTGATCAACGCGATACACGCCATGCCCAAAGGCGGCACTCTTGAGATCGGATGTCGCGATGACCAGGCGGATGTTATCGCCTGGGTCAGCGATACGGGCACGGGCATTTCGGCAGAGGTTTTTCCTCGCATCTTTGAATATGCTTTCACGACCAAAGGCGATCGTGGGAGCGGGCTGGGGCTGCCGATTTCTAAAGAGATCATCGAAGGTCATGGCGGGCAAATTACGGTGCAAACAGAGTTCGGCAAGGGCAGCACTTTTGTCGTGCGATTGCCGAAGGCCACAGATGGCGTTGGGAAAAAATGACGAAACGAAAGACGGATGCCGAACAAACGGCGGACTCGACGAAGTCGCTTGTATTTCTAGTGGTTGATGACGAGCAAACCGTTCGTCAGACCTTGGTCGAGTATTTACAGTCGTTCGGTTATTCAAATATCTTCGAGGCCGAAGACGGGGCGAAGGCGCTGGCTATTCTCCGTTCCAAAAAGGTTGATTTCATCATCTCTGATTGGGAAATGCCTGGCACTTCGGGCATCGAATTGCTCAGGGCGATCAAAACTGACGTCAAGCTCAACCACATTCCCTTCATCATGGTCACGAGCCCCATCAGCCAAGAACGCTTCAAAGTCGAAGACGCCGCGTTGTCAAAAGTAGATGGTTACATCATCAAGCCATTTCGAGCGCAGGTTCTTAGGGAAAAAATCGACCTAGCTCTCTCGAAGTCTGATGTTCTCGGAAAGAACACTGCTCTCGTCGTCGACGATGACGCGGGCGTGCGCACGACGATCATCGAATACCTGAAGCACATGGGTTACACGAAGGTCCTCGAGGCGAGAGACGGTGAAGAGGGGTTTCAAACCCTGAAGATGCACGCTTCAGAAATCGCTTTTGTGATCTGTGATTGGGAAATGCCGAAGTTGCAGGGCATCGACCTTCTTCAGCTCATCCGAAACGACGAACAACTCAAAGGCGTTCCGTTCATCATGGTGACCTCGCAGACTTCAATTGAGCATATGAAACTCAAGCGCGCTCTCGAGGCCAATGTAGACAACTACTTGCTGAAGCCCTTTCGAAGCGAAGATCTTCGGAAGCGGGTCGAACAGGTGCTCGAAAAAGCCAAGGGCCATGCCGTGGTCAGGCGAGAGCTCGAGCGCGGCCGCGAGTTTTTGACGACCGGCCGTTGGTCTGAAGCCATCCGCATTTTCAGCCAGATCGTGACCCGTGACCCTTCGAATATCGAAGCTTACCTGGGCTTGGGCGCGGCTCAGCGCCACTTGGCTCCAGAGAAAGCGATTCCCAAGGCGACGCAGTATATTCGCCAGGCGATCGCTATTGATCCTCATTGCGAGCAGGCATACATTGATCTCGCGCTGATTTTTGAAAGCGCGATGTCGCTCGATAAGGCGATAGCAACGCTGCGTGAAGCGCTGGTCCCTTGTGAATTCAGTGAACACGTTCATTTCCAGCTCGGCCGTCTTTTGATTCGAAGGGGAAATCAAAGTGAGGGTATCAAAGAGCTTCAACGCGCATTAGAATTGAATCCGGATCTCAAAGAAGCCCAAGAGCTGCTGGCGGGGAGGAGCGATGGCTGAAGAGCATGGCAAGGCGCGCATTATTGTCGCTGACGACGATGTCGAGAGCGCCAAAGTGGTTGAACAAGCTTTGAAGCTCGATGGACATCAAAGTCGAATCTGCGCAGATGGAGAAGCTGCCTTGCATTTGGTTCGCTCGTGGATGCCCCATGTCGTTTTGCTCGACATCAACATGCCGAAATACGATGGCTTGGAGTGCCTGAAAAAAATCCGAGCCATGGGCGGTGGAGAATACATCGGGGTTTTGCTTGTGACTGCGAATGCCGCTTTAGAGCAAATTGTCGCAGGTTTAGACTTTGGCGCTGACGATTATATCGTGAAACCTTATCGGATCGATGAGCTCAGGGCCAGGGTTCGAGCGTGCTTTCGAATCAAAAACTTGCACGACGCTCTACGCAGGGCGAATAAGAAACTTGAAGATGCGGCGTCTACCGATGATCTTACAACCCTCTACAATATGCGTTACACCATGAAGAGGCTCAGCGAAGAAGTTGAGAACGCGAAAAGGAACAAATCTCCGATAAGCTGCGTGATGTTTGATATGGATCATTTCAAGATGGTCAATGACAAGCATGACCATCTTTTTGGCAGCCATGTTTTGAAAGAAATTGGGAAGCTTTTGCAGGGGATGGTCCGTGCAAGCGATATTGCAGCTCGCTACGGCGGGGATGAATTTTTCATCGCGATGCCAGGGACGCACCTCAAAGACGCGTTCAACGTAGCGGATCGCATTCGAAAAGCGATCGAAGCGCATGTTTTCAAGATGGGCACTTACTCGATAAAAGTAACGGCGAGCTTTGGTGTTTCAGGCACTCAAGGCGCGCCTGACGACGTTTTGATTCTAGATGCGCGAGAGCTCATGCGTTCGGCGGATGCGGCGCTTTATGGCGCAAAGAACAGTGGTCGAAACAAAGTTGAAAGCTTCAACTTCGTAAAACCCTAGTGCAGCTCTGTTTTGAGCTTGTGCTACGGTCTGGTTTTGTAAATTAATCTTAATATTTTATACAAAAACTTGCCTATTCAAGTAGGTTATACCTTATCAGAACACCTGGTTCCTGCTATATATTGTCAAAGGAGCAGCGCTCGTCTTGAATGACAAATTGAACAAACAAAAGCCGATAGAAGCCCTCGATCCGCGAGAGGCTGCTAAACGACAACGTGAAAAGCTGATTATTTTCGGGATCGCGGTGCTTTTTGCGCTCACGACCTATTTTGAGATTCGGCTCTCGAATCTTTCTAATCGCCTGCCCTTCGTCAACTCCATCTTCTTTTTTGGGCTGATCAACTTCAATGTGATGCTGCTCATGGTCCTGGTGTTCCTGGTTTTTAGGAACATTGGGAAGTTGTTCCTCGAGCGCAGAAGGCGCGTGTTGGGTTCTCGCCTCAAGACAAAGCTTGTTTTGGCTTTTTTGAGCTTTACGATCATCCCGACGATCATCTTGTTTTTGATTTCCTCTCTCTACATCAACTCAAGCTTCGACAAATGGTTCAGCATCAAGGTTCAAAATACCCTGCAAGCCACTCTCGAAATCACTCAGACCTATTATAAGAACACCAATCGAATCGCTCAGCACCTGGCGACTCAGGTGGCGAATGACCTTCGCGAGAAATACGGCCTCAAAGCGCTTCAATCCAGCGAGCATAACGGGATCAGGAGGTTTGTCCAACGCATCATCCAAGTGCCGACGGTGGACGGGGTTGAAATTTACACTGATCCCCTGGATGAAAGAGTCCTCGCGTCCAATCAAGCCAATGCTGATAAGGTTTTGCCAAGGCTTCCTCTCGATATTTTGAACAAGGCTTTTGCCGGCGATACCGTGAGCCTGGTTCAACACATGGGCGGGGCGGATCTCATCCGAGCGGTTTCCCCGATCATGGACCATCGTAATGGTTCGGTTCACGGCGCCGTGGCGATCACCTTTGTGATTCCGGTGAGCCTGGTCAATAAAGTCGATGAGATCTCGTCGGTGTTTCAAGACTACCGCGATGTGAATCCTCTGAAATACCCGATGAAGTCGACTTATTTCATCATCCTCATCATGATGACCTTGCTGATCATTTTCGTGAGCATCTGGATTGGCTTGTACCTCGCCCGAGAACTCACCGTTCCTCTTGAACGCCTTGTGACAGCTACGCAGAGGATCTCTGAAGGCAACCTTGATTTCGAGGTTCTCAATCCCGGCAACGACGAGATCGCGCACCTCACGTCTTCTTTCAATAACATGACCACCGAGCTCAAGCGCCATCGCCTGGCTCTTGAAGCAAGCAATAGCGAGCTTCTCGAGAAAAGGGCTTATGTCGAGGCTATCCTCAATAACGTCGCGGCTGGCGTGATCGCTGTGAACTCTTCCGGCGAAATCATGACCGTTAACCCTTCGGCTGCCAGGCTTTTGGGGTGCAAGGCGGAAGACATCGTAAACAAAAACCTTTTAGAGGCTTTCGAGGGGACGGCCATCCCGCTGCCCTCGTTGTTCGTGCAGGTGAAGGCCCATGCGGCCGAGGGAAGGGGCTCTCCGATACAGAAGCAATTCGGCCATTCAACCGACGAAACGTATTATGAGCTGATGTCGACGGCGTCTCCTTTTGGCAATGGCGTTGTTTTTGTGATCGATGACATGAGTCACCTTTCGAAGGCGCAGCGCGAGGCTGCCTGGCGGGAAGTCGCTCGTAGGATCGCGCATGAGATCAAAAACCCTTTGACCCCGATCAAACTTTCGGCCCAGCGGCTGCAAAAGAAATTTGCCTCGCATCACAGCGCGGAAGCAGCGGTGTTTCGCGAGTGCACTGACACCATTATCAAGAACGTCGATGAACTGCGCGATATGGTGAACGAGTTTTCCGCGTTTGCGAGGTTCCCATCCGCTAGCCCCTCTCCGAATAATTTGAACGAGGCGTTGCGCGAGACGATCGTTCTTTATGAGGAAGCGCATCGTTCCATCTCATTCGTTTTTCAACCCGAGCAACGCCTCCCACTGGTTGATTTTGATCGCGACCAAATCAAGCGCGTAATGATCAATCTGTTCGACAACGCGGTGGCGGCTCTCGAACAAGGGGTTGGCCAGAAACGACTCCTGCCGAAGCTGATCACCGTGCGCACCCACTACAATGACCACCTCAAGATCGCGGCGATTGAGCTTGAAGACAATGGGCCCGGTATGACTGAAGCCGTTCACAGCAGAGTGTTTGAGCCTTACTTCTCAACGAAGAAGAATGGGACCGGCTTGGGATTGGCCATCGTAAAACGCATCATTAGCGACCATCAAGGCTTCATCCGCGTGCAATCCGCTCCGGGTGAGGGCACTAAATTCACCATTGAACTGCCTCTGAATCTATTAGAGAACGATTACGTGCGGGCACGTCAGAAGCCCGAAGGAAAAGAGTCATGGCCAGAACTGTACTCGTAGTTGATGATGAAGCGGCTGTCCGTTCTAGCATCGCCGGCGTGCTCGGTGATGAGGGCTACCGTGTGCTTACGGCCTCTGATGGGGCCACTGCGCTTGAGCTGATTTCCCACGACTTGCCCGACGTGATCCTTCTGGATGTTTGGATGACTGGTCCCAATGGTGAGCGCCAGCAAGAAGGCCTTGAGACCTTGGGGCGGGTGAAATCACAGCATCCTGATGCAATCGTGGTCATTATGTCAGGGCACGGAACGATTGAAACCGCCGTGAAGGCGACCAAGCTCGGTGCCTACGATTTCATTGAAAAACCGCTTTCACTCGAGAAGCTGCTCGTTACTTTGCAGAACGCCTTTCAGTTGAGAGATCTTTCCCGCGAAAACCAAAGTTTAAGGTCACGCGTTGAGCGAACGAAGGTCATGGTGGGCGAGAGCCCGACGATGAAGCAGCTCAAACAAGCCATACGAAGAGTCGCCGCGACCAACTCCTGGGTTCTCATCACAGGCGAGAATGGAACGGGCAAAGAGCTTGTCGCGCATTCCATCCATGCGCTCTCCGGCCGTTATGACAAACCTTTTATCGAAGTGAATTGCGCCGCTATTCCTGAAGAGCTGATCGAAAGCGAGCTTTTCGGTCATGAGAAGGGATCGTTTACTGGCGCCACTCATCTCAAACGAGGCAAGTTCGACCTCGCCAATCGCGGAACCTTGTTCCTTGATGAGATCGGCGACATGAGCCTCAAGACTCAAGCCAAAATCCTGCGCATTTTGCAAGAGCAGCGCTTTGAAAGGGTGGGTGGGTCTCACACTATCGAAGTCGACGTCCGTGTCATTGCGGCGACAAACAAGAATCTTGAAGAAGAGATCCGCAATAACAAATTTCGGGAAGACCTTTATTATCGCTTGAATGTCGTGCCTTTCCGCGTTCCGGCTTTGCGTGAGCGTGGAGAAGACATCAAGCTTATCGCATCCCATTATTTGAAAGAGTTCGCAGGTGTGGGTTGTGAGCCGAAACAGCTCCATCCCGAAGCGCTGCGCGTTTTTGAAACTTATCATTGGCCCGGTAACGTGAGAGAGTTGAAGAACACGATTGAACGGCTGGTGATTTTTTCCGACTCTTCCGTGATTACTGCGGAAGAGCTGGTCGTATTGATGCCTCATTTGGTAAAAAGCGCTGTTCCTCAAGCGCTCCCGGGGTCTGGCGCCTACGCCAATCCTCAAACCGTTGTTTCCCTTTTGCCAACGGGTTCGTTGAAAGATGCGAAATCTGAGTTTGAGCGTGAGTTCATTTTGCGAAAGCTGCGCGAAAATGAATGGAACGTTTCTCGAACCGCGCAGGTTCTGGGAATCGAACGCAGTCACTTGCACCGCAAAATCAAGGCTTACGGCATTGACGAGCGCCTTTCAGACTAAGAATCGCTTCCAAGCTCCCCGCTAGCCATTTCCAAGTCCTTGCGATAAGACAATGGCTCTCAAGGAGAAAATTCCGTGGCTGAACGCATCACTCCCCGATCCCAAGATTTTCCTCAATGGTACCAAGATGTGGTCTTGCAGGCGCGATTGGCTGATTACTCGCCAGTCAAAGGTTGCATGGTCATCCGTCCGAACGGCTACGCCATCTGGGAAAATATCCAAGCTGAATTGAATCGAAAGTTCAAAGAGACGGGCCACCAAAACGCGTATTTCCCGCTGTTCATTCCAGAGAGCTTCCTCAAAAAAGAGGCTGAACATGTCGAGGGTTTCGCGCCTCAGTGCGCGGTCGTGACTTATGCGGGCGCCAAAGACCTTGAAGAGAAACTCGTGGTGCGGCCCACCTCTGAGACGATCATCAACTCGATGTTTGCGAAGTGGATCCAGTCTTATCGCGACTTGCCGGTTTTAATCAATCAATGGGCGAATGTAGTTCGTTGGGAGATGCGCACACGTCTTTTTTTGAGGACGACCGAGTTTTTGTGGCAAGAGGGCCACACTTGTCATGAAACCTATGAGGAAGCCGAACAAGAAGCCCTCAAGATGCTGCGTGTTTACAAGGATTTTGCGGAAAACTATATGGCAATGCCGGTGATTGCGGGCATCAAGACCCCATCCGAAAAGTTCGCCGGTGCAGATCGCACTTACTGTATCGAGGCGATGCTCCAAGATAGGAAAGCTTTGCAAGCAGGCACTTCACACAACTTAGGACAGAATTTCGCCAAGGCTTTTGAAACGAAGTTTCAAGACAGGGCTTCTCAATGGCAATACGTCTATCAAACGAGCTGGGGTGTAAGCACCCGCCTGGTCGGCGGACTTGTAATGACTCATTCTGATGACAAAGGCTTGGTGCTTCCTCCTCGATTGGCGGGCACCCACGTCGTGGTCATTCCGATCGTGAAAGGAAGTCCTGACGACAAACGGCTTTTCGAGGTCTCTGACAAGCTTGCCTATGAACTCAAGGCGCCTCAGCTTTCGGCTGAACTAGGATGCCCGATCCAAGTAAAGGTTGATCGCGATGATCAGCACAGCCCCGGATGGAAATTCCACGAGTATGAGTTGGTGGGCATCCCCATTCGAGTTGAAATCGGCCTTCGAGACCTTGAGAAAAATCAAGTAACGCTTGTTCGTCGTGATACCGGGGCCAAGAAATTTGTTCCACTCGATCAAGCTGCGG
>JBFMCE010000058.1:0-24484 GCA_040754655.1 Bdellovibrionota bacterium
GGGAAAAACAGGAGACATCGTTCGAGTCTCTGACGGCTATGCGCGCAACTATTTGTTGCCGAGAAATCTTGTGATCGTTGCAGATGAGCAAAACGTCAAGGCGATTGATCACCATCAGAAATCTCTGGCTCGCAAACGTGAGAAAGAGAAAAAAGACTTTCAGGAAGTGGCCAAGAAGCTTGAGCAGTTTTCTTGTACCATCGCGCGTAAAGTCGGTGAAAACGAGAAGCTATTCGGTTCCGTGAGCAACGGCGATATCGCGGATGCCTTGGTAAAAGGCGGTTTTTCTGTAGAACGCCGCCAAATCCAGTTGCCTGAGCCCATCAAGCAGTTGGGCGTCTATACCGTGCCTGTAAGGTTGTCGACTGATGTGAGCGCTCAAGTAAAGGTTTGGGTTGTTCAAGAGAGCTGATAAAAAAACTTCTAAAGGCAGAGCTGCTGGTAGATCGAGGGCAGCAGTTCTGCCTTTGTTTTTTTCATATCGTTCAAAAAACGTGGAAATCCTTTTGGTGCAACCCACGCTCTCAAGTTAAACTAAATCAGTGACGTAGGGGGATCGCGCCGCTGTGACAGACTCTTCAAATCAACCCATTCCATCTCGACATATTCCGCCTCATTCACTTGAGGCGGAGAGATCCGTCTTAGGGGCATTGCTGCTCGATAGCGTTGCTTACAGCAAGGTCTCAGATGTTGGTCTGAGCACCGAGGATTTTTATCGAGAGGCCCATAGTAAGATCTTTGAGGCCATTCAAGATCTGATCAGTCGTGGCGAACCGGTCGACCTGATCACGCTGACCACCTCTCTCAAAAACCGGAATACCTTTGATCATGTCGGTGGGTCTGCTTATTTGACGGGTCTTTTCGAAGACTCTTATAGCAGCGCCCACATCACTCATTATGCCAAGATCGTTAAAGAGAAAGCGATTTTGCGTAGGATGATTTCGACGGTGAATGACCTGTCTGAGCGCGCTTATGGCGGCATTGAAGATATCGAAGAGTTCTTGGATCTTGCTGAAAAGTCGATTTTCGAGGTCACCGACTCGAAAATCCGCCAGAGTTTTTTTGGGATCAAAGAAATTCTTTTAGAAAATATGCAGGCCATCCAAGAGCTGGCCGAAAAGAAAACCAATGTCACGGGGCTGGCGACGGGGTTTCGTGATCTTGATGAAAAGACATCAGGCTTGCATCCGGGCAACCTCGTGATCATCGCGGGACGTCCGGCGATGGGAAAAACTTCGTTTGTTTTGAATATCGCTGAAAGAGCGGCGATTCGAACGAAGGCCAGCGTTGCGGTATTCTCGCTCGAAATGGCTAAGGAAGAACTTGGCGTTCGATTTCTAACGGGCCTCGCCAAAGTAGACGCCTCGCGCCTTAAGATCGGCAAACTTTTGGATCGTGATTGGAAAGCATTGACCAAAGCAGCGGGAATGCTGGGAGACGCCCGCATCTTTGTCGACGATACGCCGGCGATTACTGTGCTTGAAATGCGTTCGCGCTGTCGCAGGCTTTCGTCAGAACATGGGCTTGATCTCGTGATCGTCGACTATTTGCAGCTGATGAGAGGCAATTCGAAAGGTGGAAAGGGCGTCGACAGTCGGGAGCGGGAAATCTCTGAAATTTCGCGCTCATTAAAAGCGCTTGCCAAGGAATTGCGCGTTCCGGTCATTGCGTTGTCGCAGCTCAATCGTAGCGTTGAAAGCAGACCTGATAAAAGACCCATGCTAAGCGACCTCAGAGAGTCAGGCGCGATCGAGCAAGATGCAGACATCGTTGCCTTTGTGTATCGAGATGAGGTTTACAATAAAGAGACTGAAGACAAAGGTGTTGCTGAACTGATTGTGGCGAAACATCGCGCCGGCAGTACAGGAACGATTCGTTTGGCGTGGCAGGCTGAATATACCGCGTTCGAAGATCTAGCCTCAGATTTTTACGGGGGAGGAATGGGAGCGGGTTTTCCTGGGCCCATGAATGATATCCCACAACAAGGAGCATCGGCGAAGATGTCTTCGCCTGGCAACGATCCGTTTGCTTCGAATCCCATGCCGAAGAAACCTGGGCTGGACTTGCCGGATTTTTAGCCCTACTCGGTCAAATGACGCTTTTGTTTTGAGGCTTCGTTGCTCTGCCGAAGTCCCCGCATCTGCGGAAATTTAAGCGGAGCAGATAGATTTCCTACGGAGCAAGGCTTCGCTTGAAACCAAAGTCGTCTACTTAACGAATGAGTACTATTCGTGAATATGCGTTTTAGCTGGTCGTATCTGCTTCGCGTTCAGATTTCGCGCTCTTTTGTTTGCGAGAAACTTTTGAGATCTGGCCGCGCAACTCCGATGCGAGTTCTTCCACGCGCTTTTCAAGGTCTCGGACTTCAGTGCGTGTGGCAAGACCTAGCTTATTCAATGTAGCTATGATTTTTTCATTCGCCACGCGCTGCGCTTCATCTCTGCTCGGCATAGAGATCGTCACATAAGATTTTGCCCGTGCCACGCCCTCTTTTTGGAGGGTTTCGAGAACCTTGACGGATTCTTTTGCTTGAGAAAGCAGTTTATCGAAAGTTTCTTTTGTTCTTTTGAAATCGATTTTTTGAGCCATTTGATTGTTTACTCCTAGGTTGTCATCAGCTCTTTACCTCACAGAACTAGGTTCCTCAAGATCCGAATTCCTACGGTGATGACGGCGAGAGAGAGTACAGCCGCATAAACTGAAATGAGACCGTACGAGACAGCAAGAAAGAGATACCAATAAAAGACGCCGATGTGAAAGATCGCCGTTAAAACAATGCAGATTGCGATGAATGACGCCAGCCCTCCTAAGAAGAGCAGCGCGTTAAGCAGTCGCGAATCGAATTTTCGATTGTTCTTCATGAACATCCACAAGTAAGCCGGGGGCATGAGCATCAGCGTGCTGAGATAGCTGTTCTTCACGAATGCAAAGAAGGTGATCAAGCCCAAAGTCACTCCAAGCAGGCTATGGCGTATTTGCACGTCGATGGGGTTTGTGAGTTTGTCTTCAGCGCGGCTTGCAAAAAGCCGCGAGAGTAAGAAATAAACTGTAGCCGCAAAAGTCACGATCAGCAATAAGGCTAGGTATTCTGGTTGATAGAGGATGCTGCTTTTTTGCGTCGCCGGGAACATTTCATACTTCGTGATGATCTTTAGGTTGGGGAGCAAGCGGAGAAGCGCATATCCAGATAAAAGGCTTGTCATGATCAAAGCCAAGAACTTCGCTTCATTTCTCATCACCTTGAAGATATGCGTTCGGCTTCGTTTTTTGAGGTCCTGCAATAGAAGTGTGACGTAAGTCAAAAACGGGAAGAACATCAGGAAGTGGATGGTGCGCGATGCCCACCCTTTTAGGTAATGCGTTTCACTGATTTTGAGATAGTCGGAATCTCTCAATTCGGGGCTATTGAGTAGCGGGGGCAATGCATCGATGGATCGCATGAGAATCTCGGCCGCTTTGCCATAAGGAATGAACGACTCGAGTCGAAGATGGTCCATGTTGTCGAGAGGCGTATGGTGTATGGCGCCCATCTGACGGCTGAAGTCTTCGCTCTGCCCGAAATAATTCATCGCCGGGATGCCTGCCATCAAGAATGCGCCGTGGTCGGCCGGAGGGATCAGGATCGCGCGCTGGATGAATTCAAGTATATTGCGCGTTTCATCGGCTTCAAACGGAACTGCTCGAATGGAATCATAAGCGAGTTGGCGCAGCCAGAGGGGTGAATATCCGTTCTTAAGCCCATCGCTGAGGACCATGATGCTCTTTTGTTTTTCAGGAGCGACGAAATCGAGCGAAATCGCAGCGACCACCTGGTTGATATGCGGGAATCTCGCAACAAATTGATGGGCGCCCCAGAAGGCGCCGAATTCTTCGCTATCGGTGAGCAAGAAAACGAGGTTGCGGCGAGGTGATTTTTCGTTCTTGAAAATCCTAGCCAACTCTAAAACAGTGCCGACCCCGCTTGCGTCGTCGGCGGCTCCTTCGATCGTGGTGTCTGTCGTGTCGTAATGGGCGAGAACGACGACATATTCATCAGTGACTTGGTTGCCAGGCAGGATAGCATACACGTTCTCGAGGCCTTCAATTTTCCGGCCCGCGATGATTTCATCAAAAACGATGCTTGAGGCCTCGTATCCAAGAGACCGAAGATGGGATTTTAGGAACTCGGCCGCCGCTTTTCTCTCAGGCCTCCAGGGCATTCGGCGAGGATACTGGCGGGAAAGTTTTTCGGTCAATGCATAGGCGTTGCCCGCTTCAAATTTAGGCACGCCCTTCCAAACGTTCAAAGCAGGGATGCGGTGGATTCCCGCCATGAAAACGAGAACAATGAGCGTCGCCGATGCAAGCACCGACAAGAGAAACGCGCGCCGAGGATCTTGGCGTAGCCTTTGGATGTGAAGCATGTTCAGCATTGTAAACTTTTCCTACTTCAATGTCATCGTTTCCGGCAATTTCTTCCGACTTCTCGTTGAGATTGGCCATGAAAAACGCGATTTCTGATAAACTCTGTATTTATAAGGGAGGACGATGGAATGTCCGCACTTTTCAAAGTTCGATCAATTTCACTCGATCAAAACCAAGCTCGCAATGCTTTTCTGGGTTATGCGATATTCGCGACGCTGCTTGCTCTGATGAATTCATCTACGGCATGGGCGGCGAAACATTCTGCCAAGAATTGGAATAATTCTTCGGAAAGCGAAAGCCGTTCTTATAGCAGCAGCGGGCCAAAAGAGATGTTCCTCGATGTTTCCGCCCACTATGTGCGTGACACCAAACCTGAAGGCCTTAGCGGCACAGCGGGCCGTTTCAGCATTGGCGGAATGTTCAATCCTTGGCTTGGGCTTGACCTTCAAACTCTTTATGAAATCAAATCAAAGAGCTATCTCGTCGGTGCTGACATGAGAATTGCCCCGACCGACTGGTTTTTCCTTAAGGGCGGTCTCGGCGGCTATGCCCACAAGGAAACCCGACAATTTCGAATTACTCCTGTCGCAGGAGGAGGCATACTGGCGCGCCTAAGTCGCGAATATTACTTCGTGACCGAGACGAGTTATTTTCAAGTGAATGGTCGAAGCAATGTGAGCTTTGGCGGCGGTTTCGGCATCTCGTTTTAAGTAATTATGATCTCAAAGCGGACGTCCTTGCGCCTTTAGAAACATGGCAGTAGTGTAATCTGTCATGAGAAGTGGGGGACTGACTAAACAGCTAGGGCGAGCTGTTCTAGTCGCGGTGGTATCTCTTTGGGGCTGTTCTTCATCTGTTTTTACAGGTGATAAAGGCAGCGAACTTGACCACCTTAAAAAAGCGCGCGAAAGCCAGATCAACAAAGCATGTTTTGGGATGAACCTTTCGGGTCCTACCTTAGACGTGCGCACTGCCCGTTCCCTCATCCACTGCCTGAACGCCAACGGGTCGCTTCAAGAATACCAAGAACTTATTGATAGCATGAGCGATGAACAGGTGGGTTCACTCAATGAGGTCGTCAATGAGCTGGTGTTGACGAACAACTTGAGATTGAAGCTGATCGACAAGTCTTTTGACCAAATGGATGCTCAAGGACTGCTGGATCGGTCTTTTCAGGAGCTCTCGAAGATTTTTGTCCGCGGAAAGATGATTCGAAATGGTCTTAAACTGGTTCGGCAAACCGTCAGTGAGACCGGCCCACCAGGTTCGGCCCCGAAAAGAAAACTGGATCCCTCGGTTCTCGCTTCGATTCGAATTCTCACCCAAGAGATCAGCGGGGGCGAGAACGGGCGTTATACGAGCGCCACATTTCGTAAGAATCTTGCGAGGGCCCTTGACCTCAGCATCTCGACCACTTCCTCAAAATCATACGACGCCTTGGTGCGGGGACTTCGCACGGGACTTACGACTTCTCCTTTTACGCTCGAATATTTTTCGAGGCTTTCTTGGGAATACGTCAAAAACAAGATCGAAGGCGAAAGGCCACTCGCGAAGATTCTGCTGTGGGGAATGGAAGACAACTCCATTCTTGAGGCGTTCGACCATTACTACACCCGCCAATGCGATAACTTGCCTCCGTCAAAGTGCCCAGCCAACCAATCGGTTCAGCTCGACCTCGACCATCAAGTTCGAGCGATGGAATCGTTCATGCGCATACTGACCTTTGATGAAAAAGAGACGATTTTAGATAGCATGGTCGAGTTGTACCGCACGATGGATGCTCCAATCGAATGCATGGGGGGGACGAAGAAGATTCCCAACGCTGACCTCTATGTAATGGATGAGTTTTTAAAGCGAGCTCCGCTGGATGTGCCTCAGTGGTCGATACGCACGAACATGCTCAAGATGAAACTCGCCAATAGCATGTGCAAGTTTCCTAACGGAGCGTTCGGGACGAATTTCAACGACTTGGTGAACGTGCTCAAAAAACTGGCGGTTTACACCGAGAGAGATCCCAGCGGCAATGTGGTCAGTCAGGGAAGACCGCTTGTGACGGTCGCGCATTTTTTGCGTGCCCTTGAGGTCGGTGAAAAGCTCCCGATGAGCTCGCTCGCAAGAGCGGACCTGGGTCGGTACATGCGTTATTCCGAGGATGAGCGTTATCGCAGGTTTCTAATCGATTGGATCGGTGATCGCAATCAGCAAGTGAATATCTACACTCACTTGGCGGATACGGTGGGAGAGCTGGCGAGGGCGGAGCGGGCTGCGCTGGGAAATGCGCTTTACCTTCTTAACGTCGCTGCTCCTGATTCCCAAGACCGGGTGGACTTGCGCAAAGCCATTCGCGTCTTGATGGTTTTGCGGAATGAGCTTAAGGTCGGTTCATCGCAAGTCGTTCCGGGCAGCCATCCTACCCGCTGGCGAAGTCTTTACGATGTCTTCAGCCAGGCCCTGCTTAAAGTGGAGTTTGCGACCCTCTATGATTTACTGAGCGCGACCAGGGATCTTTTGGATTCGCCTGATCACGTGGTGAACCCGCTGCTTCGAGTTTCGCGCGATGCCGTTTTGATCAACGACAAGAATCCTGTGCTCGATATCCTCATCGAGATGGGTTTGAACGCCGAAAAGTATGAGCGCTTTTTTTACACGCTTTTTGACGTCGTTGATTCTGATCAATTCGAAGGAGCCATGCGAAAGACCGCTGAAATGGCTGTGAACGGCGACCTCAAAGTCTTGCTCCAAGGGATTTTGACGATGTTTCGGGGAAATACCCGGGATATCCCTGATGTTCCGACGGTCGCGACCGTGCTGGCTCCTCCGTCGGTCGATCCTTCGCGCGACCTGAGTACGTTTACCCGAGGGCCCTGGAATCCGCTTCCGCCAAATTGGCCTTTGACCGTAGAAGGCGCTCAAGCTTGTGTCGCCATTGATGTCGATATTCCTTTCTCTCAAACGGGTTCCGGCAAATGGAATGATCAGATGGGCAAGATCGCCAGTTGCGTGAATGCGAATGGGAACAATATTGAAGTAGCCAATCTGCTCAACTACGGTAAGACCATCGAGGTTCGAGAAAAAAAATCGATCCTCGCTTTTTTGGTGGACCTCGCCGCAGACATTATTCCGGGCGAAAACCTGCTCAGGTTCCGCGTCAGCTCGAATCAACGCACTTTGCACCAGACAATTTACGATGAATTGAGCGATCTCATGACCGATGACCCGTCGCTCCGCGACATGAAAGAGATGAATTCGACTCTTCCTTTTCTTTTTGGGAAGAAGTACTGCTCGTCAGAAAAGCAGGAAGATTCATCGAGATGCGCAAGCGGCGCTGAGCATGTTTCGATTTTTCAAAGTCTCTTTAGGGGGTTTTCAAGTTTTGTCGGCGTGGAGCCCCAGCTTCAAGGCGTGCTCGACCTCGCTAAGAAGGTGGTAGAAGATCCTAAGATGCCCAAGTCAGCGGCCCTGCTCTATGACATCAGTGACGACGTCGATTTGATCGACAAACCCATCGTGGCTGATCGCAGGCCGCCGCTAGTGAGTTATCCCCTCAATAATTATCCGCAAAACAACTATCTTGAAGAGAGCATCAAGAAGGCTATTCGCAAATACCTCAAGCACGAGCCTTCCGGGCAAGAAATAGCAGCCATCAAGGAAGCTTACTTTCGAGAACCCTTGCAAGGCCAGCTCAAGCGGTACCGCGACTATCGAAACAGAGAACGCATTGGCTATAAAAATGCAGAAGAGTTGAAGAAAGAGCTTAAACCTTTGCTCGATGAGCTCGCCATTGGCGACAGGCTTGAATGGACGATGCGCTTCTTCTACTTCTTTGACCACAATCCTTATACGCCGGAGTGGTGGGCTTCCTGGTTTCGAAGGGCGGCGAATCATGTGAGGGTCATTCCTTACTATTACCCGGGAACATATCCGGATGAGCATCCGCCTTCGATCCGATTGGTAAGTCAGCTCGACCTGATGGATCTGATCGTGCATGACGCGGATTTTACCTTGAAGCGTTTTGGCCAATCAGGGTTTGGCATCATTGGCGAAGAAGAGAACTTCGCGATCAAGTATCTGACGTTGCTTGCTCAGTGCGATGACAATATGAACCCGGCTATCGATGCCATGCGAAGGGACCTTGACTTCTTTGGTTATAAAGAAGGCTTGGCGGAGCGGTTTGGATTTTTGATCGACAAGGAAGTACGCAGGCGCTTGTTCAATTTGAACATGATCTTTCCGGTGCTGCGCGAGCAAAACCGCGTGACAGAATTCAAGACGGCCTCGGGCGCCAAGATTTATGCCAATGACTTGGGCGTTCTTCGCGACATGTTCAAGCGCATTTTGAGCGCGACCCCGCCCTCAGACCGAAACAACTATTCCGAGGAAAAGAACAGCTTGATCGTCGTGACCAAGCTTGTTTCATTCAGCCTGTTGCGAAATGCCGGACCGAATATCTGGTTTCTGAACGAGAACCCACGGCCGGGAACGCGGATCCACGGAGAGGATGATGATGGCCGCAACCGTCACGTCGTTCCCAATGAGATCTCTCACATCCTCGGTATCGTCATTGATTCGATGGTCAAGAAAGAGTCGGGAGTGCGCACGCTCAACCCTGACATGCTTGCGGTGACCTCGCATCTTATACGGGAGGATTGCGATAAAACCAAACCTCAGTACCGAAACCTGCCTTGTGTCTTGCCCAAGGGAAAAGATCCAAGGAGTTTCGACGAACGTTACGTTTTCATAGGAAAGCTTGTCGATCAGATCTTTGAATGGATCAAAGACGATGACAGATTAGAAGATCAAGGAAAGCCGAGGGTCATGACCCTGATAAAACGGGCGGGTTATGATCTTACCATTTTGATCCATCGGCTCGCCCAAGGAAATAAGAACAAAAGAGCTGAGCTCATGGCGCGCTTTGGTGCTGCGCTTAGGCCCTGGCTAGCTACTTCGGAAGGAGTCGCGCTTTTGGGCGATAATCTTGATCTCATCGAGGATCTTATCAAGAATCCCGACTCGATCCATTTTGTCGAACAGCTTTTGAGAGCAGAGTTCAGCGATCAAAAGCGAGACGGCGCCGAATACAAAGACCGAACGGCTTTTTCAGAGTTCAGGGAATTGACGGTCGATATTGTGGGTGAGTTGGCCAAAAATGAGGCGGCGCTAAGCGGGATGGCTCGTGATGTGGTGGCGCGCGTCGCGGTAAGTCCTGATTTTGAAGCCTTTGGAAATGCGCTCGATTGGTTGGAGGCAGACCCAGAATACATCGATTTTAGGCATAAGGTCTCTGACCGAGTGGTGAGGCAGGTCGTGCGTTGGCTTCCTAAAGATTCGGCGCCTCGCCAATCGCGTACCTTGCGGCCTCGGTTGCAGCAATATCTGGGTACCCATTTGGGCAATGGCGATATGCGTAATCTGATTCTTTTCATCGGCGAGGAGTCGAGCGGAACGCGAAAGGATGTTTTTTACGAGCATCTTCGCTTCTTGGGCGATCGCAGTTACGTGAACAAACTGAATGATTTTCTTGATTTGCTGCGCTCAGGAATTGTAGACGTTTATCCTTCGAGACGCTAAGATTTTGCTCTAAACCAATCGAGGTAAAACTCATGTCGATCGATGTCGCAGCTCTAACCGAACAGGTTCGTCAAAAGTCAAAGTTCGTGGATGACCTCACCAATGAGGTTTCTCTGGTTGTCGTCGGACAACGCATGATGATTGATAGGATCTTGATGGCCTTGCTGTGCGATGGTCATATCCTGCTCGAAGGGCTCCCCGGGCTCGCCAAGACGCTGACGATCAAAACAGTGGCCGATGCAATCAGCTCGGGTTTTCAGCGCATTCAGTTCACTCCAGACCTTTTGCCGGCTGACCTCATAGGAACCGTCATTTACAACCAACGCACCGGTGAGTTTACGCCAAAGCTTGGGCCTATTCACTCGAACATCGTGCTTGCCGACGAAATCAACCGCGCACCGGCAAAGGTTCAAAGCGCGCTGCTTGAGGCAATGGCGGAAAAACAAGTGACCATCGCCGATCAAACTTACCATCTAAAGGATCCGTTCATTGTTTTGGCGACCCAAAACCCTATTGAACAAGAAGGCACGTATCCTTTGCCGGAAGCGCAAATGGATCGCTTCATGTTCAAGGTGAAGGTGAGTTATCCGACGCTCGCCGAAGAAAAGGCCATCTTGAACCGAATGACTTCTTTTCAAACACCGAAGGCCAAGAAAGTCATTCCGAGCGAGACTTTATTGGAAGCGCGCGAATTGGTTTCAAAAATCTACATGGACGAGAAGATCAAGGACTATATCCTCTCGATCGTGTTTGCGAGTCGCTTTCCAGAGAAGTACGGGCTCTCTGATTTGAAATCGATGATCCAAGTCGGCGCAAGTCCGAGGGCGACGATCTTTCTTGCCAAGGCGGCTCGAGCAAGCGCGTTCCTCTCGCATCGCGGGTTCGTGACCCCTGAAGACATTAAAACGATTGCCTTTGATATCCTTCGCCACCGCATCATGGTGACCTATGAAGCGGAAGCGGATCAGCTGACGAGTGATGCGGTGATCAAACGCATTCTTGATAAAATCGAGGTGCCGTAGTCGCCATGGCCGAGAAATCAAAAGAGATCTTGAGCAAAGTTCGGCGCATTGAGATCTCTACCCGGAAAATCGTGGAAACGATGCTTTCTGGCCAGTATCACACCAGATTTAAGGGCCAGGGAATGCAGTTCTCTGACTTTCGCGAGTATTACCCGGGCGACGACATCCGCCACATCGATTGGAAAGTCACTGCCAGGACCCAAGCCGCTCACATCAAGAAATTTGAGGAAGAAAGAGATCTGACGGTCTACTTATTGGTGGACGTAAGCGGCAGCAGGGACTTTGGTTCGAAAGACAAAACCAAAGGCGAAGCCTTGGCCGAGGTTTGCGCGCTCTTGGCTTTCGCAGCAGTTCGTAACAATGATCGCGTGGGATTGGTGTTGTTTTCAGATCGCATCGAGAAACACATACCGCCAAAGAAGGGCCGGGGCCATGCGATGCGTTTAGTCACCGAGATCTTGTTCTTCCAACCTAAAGGCAGGTCGACCGATATCGGCTTAGCGCTTGATTATTATAGCGAGGTCATGAAACACGCCGGAGTGGTTTTCTTGGCGAGCGACTTCTACGACAAGGGTTATGACCGTGCATTGCGCCGCGTGGGGCGTAAGCATGATTTCATCGCTTTGCGGATGCGTGACTTGCGTGAACAGGAAGTCCCGGCTTTGGGAAAGTTTGAGATGCAAGATTCAGAGAGCGGAGAGATCTTCTGGGTGGATACGTCTTCTTACGCTTTTCAGACCCGCTTCAAGTCTGAAAAGACGAAATTTGAACACGAGCTGGCTACGACATTCACTCAAGCTGAGGTTGACCGGCTCGACTTGTGGACGCACGAGGACTATTTTTCAAAGGTCGTTTCTTTTTTCCGCAAGCGAAAGCGAAGGTAAAAGAAGTGAAACGTCGCGCTCAAACAAAGGCATCACTGCTCATCTTCATGATGTTTTTTTTGCTTGGCGCAAGTCCGTCGCCGAGCCCCCTGCCCGAGGTGAAGACTGAACTCGCCGTTCGAGCAAGCAAAGGAGCCAACGCACCCACCGCCGGCGACTTGGTCGAGCTGACCCTTACCGTGCCGCCGGATTTAAACGGCAACGCCTCTCAACCCGAAATGGCGGAGGCGCTCAAAGACGGCCCGAAAGAATGGGGAAACGGGCGCATTTTGTGGTGGAAGCGTTCCGAGGCAGACTCGGGCCGGATTCAATTGGGGCTCACGACTTATTCTCCCGGGATGTTTGAGATCCCGCCAATCACTTTCTTAAGAGACGGGAAGCCCGCGTTTCGTACGCAGCAGCAGCAAGTTCAATTCGGTTCTATCGGAGGAGACAAGAGTAAGGATGATATCTATCCTCCGGAGCCGGTCGGTTTTCCTCGTTGGGTGTGGATCGTCATTGGTCTGTTTTGCTTAGCGCTGGTTTTGAGCGTGATTTGGCTTATCGCCAGGTGGAATGCGCGCCAGAAGAGCAAACGAGCCGAGTTTGAGAAGGCACCTCGAGTCCTTGATCCGCTTGAAGAGTTTGAACAGGCGCGGGCTCGGCTTGAAAAGCGCGATCTGCTGAGGGAGCAGAAATACAAGCCTCATTATTTCGGGATTAGCGAGGCCGCAAAGCGGTTCCTGGGCAAATCTTTTCAGTTTGATGCCGAGGAGAGCACGACCCGGGAGCTATTGAGGGAACTTGAAGGTTTTGGCTTGTCGCAAGATCTCGTGGCGAAGTGGAAGTCGATCTTGGAGGAAATGGACATCACCAAGTTTACGGACCGGACGCCGGACCACGCTAGCGCGCAAAGCCTTCCGTCGAGGATTTCGGAACTAGTCGCTGTGACCTACCAGGCAAGCCCTGCGCGACGAGAACGAGAGGCAAGGCCATGAAGTTCAAGCATCCGGGCTTTCTCCTTCTCCTCGTTCCGCTGATATGGGTGGTAGCGAAAGCTTACTTGGCGGCGCTCAAGGGAAAGTACGCCGGTCACATCTCAGTGCCTTGGAAAAACTTATGGCAAGAAAGGCCTCAAACCGGAAGGCGTATTTCTCCTCGTTTTTGGCCCGCCTTTTTTTACGCGCTTTCGTGCGCATTCTTCATTATCGCCCTTGCGAGGCCTCAGACGAGCTTCAATAAGATCAAACGCAATGTCGAAGGCATCGATATCATGATCGTGCTCGACCTTTCGGCGAGCATGCGCATCGAAGACTTTAGAGACCGCAATCGCATGGAGGTGGCCAAACCCATCATCCGGCAGTTCATCGACTGGCGCGCGAATGATAAGATTGGCTTTCAAGTCTTCTCAGGCGAGGCAGTGACGTTGGTGCCCCCGACGCTTGACCACGCCATTATCTTGCGCGCCATAGAAGACGCTCAAATCGGCGATTTGAAAGACGGTACGGCGATTGGCGATGCCCTTTCGACCGCGGTGGGCAGGCTTAAGGAAAGCAAAGCGAAAACGCGGGTCATCGTGCTTTTGACCGACGGCGATAGCAATGTCGGAAGCATCGACCCGCTCACTGCTGGCGAGCTGGCTAAAGGATTCGGAATCAAGATTTACAGCGTTGCGATCGGGAGGGACGGAAGGGTCGCCATGCCCTTCGTTCAGAAAGATTTCATGGGCCGTCAAGTGAAGACTTACCAATATTTTGACAGCTCGATCAACCCAGATATCCCGCGGCAAATCTCGACGATGACGGGCGGGAAATTTTATCGTGTTCAAGACAGCGCCGAAGACTTGAAGGACGCCTTTGCTGAGATCGATCGCCTTGAGAAATCGCAAATCGAAACCACAGAGCAAGTGCGCTATGAAGAGAAGTTCATGCGATTTGTTTGGTTCGGGATGGCGCTTTTCCTCGTTGGTTTTTTGATGCAGCACTGGGCGATGAGGGTCTTCCCATGAGGTTTTTCAATCCGCAGGCGCTCTGGCTTTGCCTTCTCGCGGTAGTTTTGCCGCTGCTTTGGGCTTATTTCGAGAAGAAGTCTCGGCTCAGGCTTTTGAAGTTCGCTTCTACTGCGTTGCTAGAAAGGCTTGTCGTGGGAACGAGCTTGCGAAAGAAAAAGCTTCGCCTCGCTTTCGGGGTGACGTCGATGCTGCTTGCAGCCGCGGCGCTTGCGAGACCTCAACTGGGGACTCGGGAAGAAGTGATGCAGTCTCAAGGACTGGACATGGTTTTCTTGCTCGATGTTTCGAACAGCATGCTGGCGGAAGACATCGTCCCCAACCGGTTGAAAAAAGCCAAACACATGCTGAAGAACTTCGTTGATCGTCTTTCGGGCGACCGGGTGGGCATAGTGGCCTTTGCCGGATCAGCGTACCCGGCGGTTCCTTTGACCACCGACTATGATTTCGTGAAACAGATGCTCGAAGTTCTTGATGAGACCGCGGTTTCAAATCAAGGCAGCAATCTTGAAAAAGCTCTGGAGGTCGCGACAGAACTGCTGCTCAGGGGCGGAATGAATGATTCTACCGAGGAAGAGGGCGGAGCCAACGACTCTGGAAATTCAAGCCGGATCATCGTCGTGCTGAGCGACGGCGAGGCAACCGATAGCGGCGAGTCTGAATGGCTTTCTCGGGCGAAAAAACTGAACATCCGGGTTTATGCGATCGGGATCGGCAGCATGAAGGGCGCGCCCATTCCCATGCGGGATCAGGGCGGGTTTTTAAGAGGTTACAAGCGCGATGCGACGGGGGCGATGGTGCACTCGCGACTTGAGACAAAGAACCTCGAGTCAATGGCTAGCAAGCTCGGAGGGAAGTTCTTCGTCGCTTCGTCAAACGAAGGGGAGATCGAGGAGATCGTAGGCGAACTTGGCAGCATGGATCGCGCGATCGGAGAAAACAGGCGGGTGATTGTTTACGATGAAGCCTTTCAATATCCGCTCGCGCTTGCCGTCGTTCTTCTTTTGATGATGGTGTTTTTGCCTGAAAAGAACGGGACAAAAGCGCAAGTCTCTGTCATGGCCTTTCTTTCCCTGCTGTTTTTGCAACCCGTAGCGGCCCGGGCGACAAATTCAATTTCAGAATTCAATCACACAAAAAAAGGGGTCGAAGCTTATAACGATAAAGATTATTCTTCGGCCATACAGCATTTTGGGAAGGCGCAAGCCCTTCACCCGGATTCCCCGCAACAGCACTTGAATCTGGGCGACGCGTTGCTGAAGTCAGGCAGTGTTGAAGCGGCAATCCCTGAGTTTGAACAAGTCTTGAAGAGCAAGGATACCAACGAGGCTGCCAGGGGGGCATACAATCTCGGCAAGGCTTTTGAAGCAAAAAAAGATTACGAAGGGGCTCTGCGGTCTTACCAAAAAGGCCTTGAACGTCTGCGAGAAGATCAGGAAAACGCTGATCCCGAGATTGAGCGAAGGCTGAAAAGGGCTTTAGAAGTCGCTCAGCAACAAAAACAGCAGCAGAGTCAGGATCAAGACCGGAGCAAAGGCGATCAGGGCGAAGGAAATCCCAAAGATGATGAGAAGGAAAAACAGCAGAAGAATTATCAAATCCCAAAACAGAAGCCTAAATTCCAGGCAGAGAAATTAAGCGAGCAAGACGCAAAGCGTATCTTGCAGCAATTGCGTGAGGAGGAAAAGAAATCACAGCAAAGGGTCTTGAGAAACAAGACAGGGCGTCCGAAGGATGATAAAAATCATAAAGATTGGTAAAATCGTGCAATGCAGCCCATAACCGAATGCCCCCGCAATTCATCTCGCAATAAGCACTCGCCAAAGGAAAATACGATCTGGTTTTTCTTGTCGTTCGCATTGGCTTTGATGCCGTGTTTTTCGGCGAAAGCGTCAGGCGCTCAGATCTTAGCCACGCCCAGTTCCACGGAGATCACTGAAGACGAGAACCTGTCTATTGAATTCAAGGTGATCATCGAGGGGATGGGCGGAAAAGTCGGCAAGCCAGCTTATAAGGCGCCCGACTTTGACGAGGTAAACATCTACTCGAGCAGCCAGAGCGTGGAATCAAGATTCATCAATGGGCAACTCACGGTGAGAAAAACCCAGAACATCATCAGCGTACTGCATCCCAAGCGTGCTGGGACGCTCATGATCTCTGACATCAAGGTTGACGTCGATGGCAAGCTTGTCCGTGCCCCCGATATTGAGGTGAGGGTGCATCCGGCAGGCACCCGCTTGGCGGGAAAGGGGGGGGCGAGCGCTCAATACCCGCAACGAGGGCAAATGCCTTCGAGCGGGCTCAGTTCGAACAGCGCGCAGGCGGGCACTTTTTTTCTAAGGGCCGAGCCTAGTAAACTAAAAGCATTTAAAGGCGAGCAAATCCTTTTGACTTACGCCTTGTACACGAAGGTTCAAGTCCTCAACATCCAAGTAGAACGATACCCGAATATCTCAGGCTTCCTGAAAGAAGACATGGATATCCCGCTGCTCAGAGGCCACCTTGATTACAGCCCTAGCGTCGTGAACGGACAGGAATACCGAAGGGCTGTGCTCGCTCAATATGCGATTTACCCCTTGAAGGAAGGAAAGTTGCCTGTCGACGCCTTCACCGGAAAGTTCAGCTTCCAGGCGGGCATGAGGGCTTTTTCCGATGATGATGATCCCTTCGGGATGCTCAATCAATTTTTTCGCGCGATGCAAACCACAACCGCCACGCGTTCAAGCGACAGAATAACGATCGAAGTCCTTCCTTTGCCGGGCGAGGGACAGCCGCAAGGATTCTCGGGCCTCGTAGGTGATTTTGACATCACGGCCATGGTCGACAAGTATTCGACGAAAGTGGGCGAACCGATCAATGTGAAGGTGAAGATCGAGGGGAAAGGTCATGCCGGAAGTCTAGAGAGCCTCAATGTAAAGTGGCCCGCCGACTTTGAGCTTTATGAAGACAAGTCTCACACTCAATTCTTAAAGACCGGCCATTCTGAACGCCTATTTGAGTACATGCTCATTCCTAAAGTGAAAGGCAGCTTTGAAGTAGCTCCCATTGAAGTGAGTATGTTCAATCCGGAAAGCAAGAATTATCAGGTCCGCAAGACCGAACCTCTTAAAAACGAAGTGCTTGAAGGTACGGTCGGGAATATTTACGTCGCAAAAGAAAAGGCTACAGGACAATCGAAAACCCGCGACGACATTCGTTATTGGATGTCAGAAGCGCCCTCTCAGGGTTTTGCGATGCTTTGGCTTTGGGTTTCTCGTGGAATAGTCATGGCGACCACTCTGTTTGCAGCGCTTGGATTGTGGTCGATCAGCGGAAACAAAGAGGATGCTCTTCGGAGCAGCCGCAAGCAACGGGGACAAGCGATTCGAGCTAGAGCCGCTGCATTGCAGAGTGCGCAGCTTTCGGCGGTTGAAGCTTTAGGCAAGGTTGAGACGGTATTGGGTGAGCTCATCGAGTTTCGCTATGGAATTCAGATCGGTTCGCTCACCCGCGCTGAGATTCGAGAGGCTTTGGCCGGGCGAGGTCCAAAAGATGAGGGAATGGCCAAGAGAGTCGAGGCTCTCTTGGAACTGTGTGAAAACTCTCGGTATATGCCTGGTGGAGCAACCCCTGTTGCGGCTCAACAAGCCGCGGATGAACTGGGGAAATTGGTTGAGTTGATGTCTCTGACTTAGCCCGCGAAGTGGCGCTTTTGTTTTGCGGCTTCGTCAGATTTTGCGGGTCTTAAACGAAGGTGCGTTGCGAAATGCAGTCTGTAGCAGCTCGCAGCAGAATTTAATTTCACCAGACGAGCTCAAACTCCTTACTTTGGTTTAAGAGTTGTGCTAATTTCCCATGGCAACACAAGGAGGTCTCGTTGCCATGCCATCCCAACGCTACCAAGCCATTCAAATTATAGATCAACGTCAAGTCAGAAAGTTTGAAATCCCGAAAGACTACCAAGGAAATCCCGCAAAAATTTCTGAGTTCTTCGGAGTGAATACATTCAATCCTCTCGCGATGAAAGATAAGCTTCCCAAGGAAGCTTATCAGAAATTGATGACCACGATCCAGACGGGGAAAAAACTCGATTCTGACGTGGCCAATACGATTGCTTCCGTCATCCAAGAGTGGGCCCTCGAAAAAGGCGTCACGCATTTTTGCCACTGGTTTCAGCCGCAAACAGGGCTCACGGCGGAAAAACATGATTCATTTATAACCATCGATGAAAACCACGTGCCGCTTGAGAAGTTCTCGGGTGCCCAGCTGATTCAAAGCGAACCCGATGCTTCAAGCTTTCCTAGCGGCGGGATGCGCACCACCTTCGAAGCTCGGGGCTATACCGCTTGGGATCCTTCAAGCCCGATTTTCATCATGGAGAGCACGAACGGCAAAACATTGTGCATTCCATCGGCCTTCATCTCTTATCACGGTGATGCGCTGGATGAGAAAACTCCGCTGCTGCGTTCTATGGAAGCGCTCAATTCACGCGCCATCGAGCTTTTGCAGACGATGGGGTACAAAGACGTGAAGCGGGTCGTTCCGACGGTCGGCTCTGAACAAGAGTATTTTTTGATTGATCGCGCTTTGTATAATCTCAGGCCTGACTTGGTCATGACCGGAAGAACTCTCGTAGGAGGACAGCCTCCGCGCGGCCAACAACTCGAAGACCATTACTTCGGCAGCATTTCCTCTCGTGTGCTCGCATTCATGCAAGAGGTCGAGTACGAACTCTATAAACTTGGCGTTCCCGCGAAAACCCGGCATAACGAAGTCGCTCCGAGCCAATACGAGGCTGCGCCGATTTTCGAAGAAGCCAATATCGCGGCCGATCACAACCAGCTCGTAATGGAAGTCATGCGCAGGGTAGCGCCACGCCACAACTTCGCGATACTTTTGCATGAAAAACCCTTTGCGGGCATCAACGGCAGCGGAAAGCACAACAACTGGTCGATGGCGGTGGTTGGCGGAGGCGAAGATCCAAACCTGCTTGAGCCGGGTAAGACGCCTCACCAGAACCTGCGTTTCTTGATGATGCTGGCAGCTGTATTGAAGGGCGTTCACCGCCATGGCGGTTTGATGCGCGCTTCAATCGCGATGCCTGGCAATGACCATCGGTTAGGTGCGAATGAAGCGCCTCCTGCGATCATCTCGGCTTTTTTGGGCCAACAGCTCACTGATATCTGCAATAAACTCGAAAACGGGACGAACTTTGATCAGAATCCCGAGGCAGCGGTTTTGAGTTTGGGGGTTTCCAAGATTCCTCAGATTTCGAAAGACAATACCGACCGCAACCGCACATCCCCATTTGCGTTCACTGGGAATAAATTCGAGTTTCGTGCCGTAGGTTCGAGCATGCCGATCTCGTTTCCTGTGACCGTCGTGAATGCCGCTGTGGCGGAAGCGATGGCAGATCTTTCTGAGGCTTTGAAGAAGAAAGTAAAGTCTGGAAAGAAGCTTGATGTGGCGATTCTGGATGTTGTTCGCGAGGCTATCATTGAAACCAAGAACATTCGTTTCGAAGGAAACAACTATTCGGACGAATGGGTGAGGGAAGCGGAGCGGAGAGGATTGCCGAACCTTCGAAAAGCGCCTGAAGCGATCGATCACTTGATGGTCCCGTCTTCGAAAAAATTGCTTACAAGCTTGGGCGTTCTTACCGAAGCGGAATTGCACTCGAGGCATCATGTCATGCTTGAGCGTTATATCAAGAAGTTGACGATCGAAGCGGAAATGCTTGCGAACATGGTGGATACTTATATTGTTCCGGCCGCCTTGAAGGAACAGCAGAACATCGCTGCTTCAATTCGCGCGGTTTCAGAAGTGAGCCGTGGCATTGACGTTTCGGAGCAATCGGCCCGATTGACCACGGTTTCTCAGAGCATCAATGAACTGCTCGCGGGCCGAAAGAACCTGACGGCTCTTTTGACCAAAGTCTCTTCACTTGTGAGCGAAACCGAGAAGGCTCGAACGCTCTCGACCGAAGTGCTGACCTCAATGGGACAAATTCGTCAGGTGAGCGATCGTCTTGAGGACATCGTGAGTGACGAGTTCTGGCCTTTGCCTAAATATCGGGAAATGCTGTTTCTTTCGTGAGTTTTGCGGCCCGTCAACGTTAGTTTCTGTTTCGGAAAAGGCCTGGGGGAAGCGTCTCTCAGGCCTTTTCTTTTAATGAAATCGATTGAACATAATGCTCGCCGGGCGTTGACAGAAGCTTGCGTGGCGACATAGGACATTAACCTATGGACGCGGGGGGAATCGGGTTCAAAAGCTTTCTTCAAAAGCAGTTTGAGGACAGATGTTCTCGAAATGCAAGTTATTCTCTGCGTGCTTTCGCGAGAGATCTGAAGCTATCACCAGCCGGCGTGTCGCAGATATTAAACGGAAAACAAGGGGTTTCTCCGCAGACAGCAGAGACCATTGCGCGCAGGCTGGGCCTAAGCAGCCATGAGTGCGATTATCTGGTTGATCTCGCGAGCTCGGAGTTCGCACGTAGCCGTAAATCGAAAGAAGCGGCGATTCATCGATTGCGAGTGCGCAAACCGGTCCCTCCAATAACTTTAGAAGTCTTTAAAGCCATCTCAGAATGGCACCATCTCGCCCTTCTTGAGTTGACCATGCTTAAGGGTTTTAAGAGTGATGCAGGTTGGATCGCCCGAAAGCTAGGCATTTCTAAGAAAACGGTTTCTCTCGCAATAGAGAGGTTGAAAATGCTTGGCTTTCTCAAAGAGCAAGACGGCAAGCTCATTCAAACTACGGAATACATGGCGACTCCCAGCGGCGTTCCTTCGACTGCCATTCGCGGTTTTCATCAGCAGGTTTTACGGAAGGCGATCGATGCTCTTCATTCGCAGTCTGTCGATGAACGTGACTTTTCATCGATTGTGCTTCCTGTATCGACGAATGACATGGTTGAAGCGAAGGAATGGATCAAGAAATTCCGCAGGGAGTTCATGTCAAGGTTCGGCTCGGCGGCTGAGAAAGACTCAGTCTATTGCCTTTCAGTTCAATTTTTCAGCCTTCTCAAAGAGAATAGCGGGAAGAATTTTGTAGATGAGGAATCTAATGAAACGGAGCAATTTAAAGAATAGTGTTTTTACGATCGGGATCAGCCCTCTTGGCCCGACGACGCTTTTGGCGAAGTCGGGAAAAGAAGTAGGAAATGGCATAGATTCTGGTGTGCGCCAGGGGATATAAGGAGATGCGAATGCCTATTGCAGTTCGAGTTTACCGGGGGTTGATAGGGTTCTCGTTGTTTTGTTCAATGCTTTTCTCGCTTCCATCTTTTGCTTCAGAGTGGAGCGGTAAAGATTTTTCAAAACTTGAAGATTTAATAAAGTTCATTTTGCCGCCCTTAGAATTTCAGGATCCGCCGCCGGTGGGCGTTCCTTTCTGGTTTACTTATACGACTCAAGATGGGTGTGGGACCGATCGCCCCGGTATTTTCGCATGCGATCAGGAAGAGGGGCATTGGCAAGCTGTTCGATTCACCCCGCAGTTTCCGCCCTTTTTTGCGACGGCCGTAAGGTATAGCTTGGGGAACTATGAGACCCAGTGGCCTGGAGGAAATGTCCTCACTTGCAATGGTGGCCTCGAGCATCGAGTCGAATTGTACGTTGGAAGCTCTACGACACCGAACTCTAATCCAATGCCTGTAGCGGCTTTTACGATTCCTGCGACACAAGTGGACCCAAGTACCCAGTATCGGGCTATCACCATTTCGTTGCCTACTCCGATTGAAGTTAAAGCCGGAGAACACATATTCCTGTCGATTCAACAGGTGGCTGACATCGTGAATGGTTCGAGGTTTGCCGCGTGAGTCTTGATCTACGGACGCTGTTCCACAAATTCATCCGCAAGCGAGCGGTAGTCTTCTGAACCTGCGCTCGAAGGTGCATAGGCTAGGATAGTCTTGCCATACCCCGTGCTCTCGGCGAGTTTTGAGTTGTCACGGATACGGGCACCGAAGACATGGCCTTTGAAATGCTCACCAAGGAGGGCGAGCACTTCGGTCGTCAGTTTTTTACGATAGTCGATTTGCGTCGGTAAAATACCTGCGATCTTGAGCTCAGGGTTCCATCTGCTGCGCACGAGCTCAATCGACTCTTGCATTTTTTGAACGCCCTCAAGAGAGAAGAACTGGGTTTGCACTGGAATGAGTACTTCGGTTGCTGCGGTAAGTGCATTCAGCGTGAGCAAATTCAGGCTTGGAGGATTATCGATCAAAATGAAATCATACTCGCCGTTGGCCCAGGCCAAATTAGTGCGCAAGATTTTTTCGCGCTCAGGTCTGGTGTAAAGATAGAACTCTACGCCAGCCAGGTCTCGGTTGGCCGCGATGTAGTCGAATGAAATCTGATAGCTGCGCAAGAAACGTTCTTTGGCTTCTTGTAGGGTAGGGCAACGTTTCATCAAATAGAGCTCATCGCAGGTCGATTTGTTCGAAGTTTCTGGGCTTTTTCCCTCGAGATACGAGGTGAGATTCGCTTGGGCGTCGTTGTCGATGAGCAAGACCTTCTTTCCGAGTTCGACAAGAGCTGCTGCCAAATTCACGCAGGTGGTCGTCTTGCCAACGCCGCCTTTCTGGTTTGCTACTGCTACAATTCGGGTCGGTCGCATAGGCAATTACCCCCAGTTTCTTGTTCAAATGATAGTATACAAGACTCTAAAATCACGAAGTTTTTTAAAACTGACTGAAATCATTTGATTTTAGCCCTAAAAACCGGGAATAGTAGTCTACAAAATCTACAGGTGAATTTGAAAATGACGCAACAGTCTGAAAAGTCAAAACAACTGCTCGTAATGCCCGGTTTTTTCGGGATCACGGAAGAAACTCTTCAAAAGAAGACTTTTCTCGCTCAAACCTTGCGCAAGCTCAGAAGGTTTTATTTTTCGATTTTCCGCAAAGATTACATCCGTCAAAGCGTCGCGGTGAATCGAGAGGGCGAATGCCATCGTTGCGGTGCTTGTTGCAAGCTGATCTATCGTTGCCCTTTTTTGGGGCATGACGCCCAAGATCTTCCATATTGCAGGATCTACGGTGATTTGCGCCCCGGATCGTGCAAGAACTATCCATTTGATCGCGTCGATTCAGAAATAGAACAGTGTGGTTTTAAGTTTAAGTGAGTTTTTATGAAGATTTTTCGAGGCCACGCCGAGGTTGACCAGAAGTTTTCGTGCCCCATCGTGACGATTGGCAATTTTGACGGATTGCATCTTGGTCACAGGCGCATCATTGAAGACGTGCTCAAACAAGCGCGCCAAAAAGGCGGCACCTCGGTCGTCTATACTTTTCGCCCTCACCCCCATCTTGCGCTGGCCCCTGACGAGGACCTGCAGCTCATCAACACTTACGATGAGAAGATAGATCTTTTAAGGGAGATCGGCGTTGATGTCGTCGTTGAAGAGCCCTTTAGCAGAGAGTTTTCGACGAACAGCCCTGAGTTTTTTTTCAACGACATTTTGGTCGGAAAACTTTCAGCCAATACCATTTATGTTGGGTACGATTTTGGTTTTGGAAAGAATCGCGCAGGTTCTCTCGAGCTTCTCAAGAAACTTTGCGCTGGGCGCGGGATCGAGCTGGTAGTCACGGAGCCCTTCAAAATCAATGGTGAAACCTGCTCAAGCTCTCGCATCCGCAATTACATCAAAGATGGAAACGTAAGCGCTGCGTCTGAGCTTTTAGGCAGGCCTTTTTTCTATCGCGGTTTGGTGATTCGGGGCCAGGGACGCGGGCATAAGATCGGTTTTGCGACCGCGAACGTTCATACCGAATCAAAGCTTCGCGTGAAAGAGGGCGTGTACGCCACCTTCGCGGTGTATGGCGGTAAACGTTATTTGAGCGTGACCAATGTCGGGCGACAGCCTACTTTCAACAAGTCTGACGACGCTCCTGTCGCTGTGGAAACCCATCTCTTTGATTTCGATCAAGACATTTATGGCGAAGTGCTCGAAGTTCAGATGGTTGAGCGCATTCGCGATGAGGTGCGATTTGGCGGGATAGATGAACTGGTAGCTCAGATTCGAAAAGATGCCGAGGTTGCCAAGAAGATTCTGGCAAGACAATCAGGTCAGAAAAAAGACAAGCATTAAACTGACCTTATTTTATCGGGCACTCGCGCAGGCGACTTCTTTTGCCTGTGTCTCTGGCGTGTTTGCCTGCGCGATGAAACGGCGCAGGTTCACGATTCGCTTTGAGAGAACAACCGCATGCAGCGATTTTTTCTTACCCGCAATCAAGCGAAATCGAAAGACTCCGATGCCTTCGGTCGGCTTGGCCTCGTTTGGACCTTGGACGATGGCAAAACCCAGCCTCGCGCGCGTCATCGGGAACACCTCGATATAACAGAAGGTCTGCTTGCACCGGATGACAGAGTGGTGTTCGTAACATTTGTTGGCGTGAAATCCCCGCATGGCATCAAGAGTGGGGTTTGAGGCAAGAGCGCTGCCGCAGATGCCGAGAACGAGCGCGGTCAAAGCGTGAATTTTGATTCGCACTCTAGCGCCTCCTCTCGCCTTTCATGCGTCGGTCGAAGGCGCCGCTGAATTTCTTCGAGGGAATGCGGGCTTGCCGGGTAATTGGGAGGCAACTTGGGAGTCAAGTTCTGGCGCAGGCAAAGGTTTTGCGCCAAAATTCGGTT
>JBFMCE010000059.1:0-24484 GCA_040754655.1 Bdellovibrionota bacterium
CCGGGCTTCTCTTAGCGGAACTGAAAACGGCCGAGCTTCTCTGGAGAAGCTATTCACTTTCCAAATGTGTTCTACTTCTCTAAGCAAACCCCTCAGAAACCAATAGAGCTGATTCATACGACACAAATTCAACACAATTGCGAGCGAGGAAACTTTCGGCAAAAAAACACCACACAAAAACCACACAATTGCACGGGGAAGCTGCGCTGCCCTCAGTCAGCAGAACCTCAACCAGACCCAGAATTCATACCACCACCTTGCCATTCCTAAACAAGCCTCTTAAGGTGCGGGGCCAGAGAAGCGGGGTTTGAGGGAGGGAACTTCTCATGAAGAGACTCATCGCTGTGCTCTACAGCCTACTGCTATTAGGGCTTTCAAGCCAACTCACAGCTGCATCGACGTCTTTGCCTGAAACGATACCGGCCGACCCTGAAAACACGCAAAGCAATTTTAAGGCGACGCCAGCCTCTCACTGCCTGAGTGTAGCCACTCAGAATCTTTGGCACGACAACTTCGAATACGAAAAACGAGCGCAAACTTTGCGCAGAGAACTTGAAAAAGGACCGCTCGCCGACATCGTCGCATTTCAAGAAGCTTGGATATGGCACACTGGCGATAGCCTCTTCACTGATTTCATCGCATGGTCAGGATACCAGCCGTTTTTTCGCCAAACGATTTCTAGAGAACGTTTCACCGAAGGCATTGCACTGGCTTCTCAAGCTGCACCCACACGCTTGATGGCGGAAACGCTTCCACACAACACCGTCGTCGGAAAGCGCGTGATCCTCGGAGCCCGCTACCGCATTCGCGGCATCACTATAAGGGTGTTCAACGTCCACTTCATGCCAGGTCCTGAGCCGCTTGAATTCATCAGAAAAGACCAAATGCAAACGCTACTCGATAGAACCAAACCCTTCATCGCTAAAGAACCTGTGATCGTTCTTGGTGATTTCAATGCTACCCCTGGCTCGAAAACGATCGCCGAAATGAAAGCCGCAGGCTTTGAAGACGTCTTTGGCAACACCAGCATCATCACCTACGACAAGGCCAATCCCTACAATTGGTGGTCGGTATCAAAACGCCTCGACTACATCTTTTTCAACAAAGCCTTTCTTAGCGTGAAAAACGCCAACCTGATTTTCAAAGAGAATCTCATCTCTGACCACTATGGCATTCGCGCTGAATTGTGTTTGAAGAGGAATCGCCCCGCCGGCGCGCGGATCGAAGCATGGAAACCTTTACCTATGAGAATCAATGCAGCGAGAAATTGAACATAGTGTGTATACTCCCCATGATATTATAAGAAAATGACCCGGCTCTACGCTGCCTATTGTTTTTTAATACTTATTGGGGCGCCTAAATTTGCTTTTGCGGAATACGATGGTTTGAAACGCGCGCTATTCAAATGTACTGAGGAACGCAATTGGATGGAAACCCATTGCGAGTTTCGCAGCTTTATTCATCTTCAAGAACAAAAGCCTATATATTCATCAACATCAGTTACAGAAAAACTAGCCGCTAGTGCACTGATTTTCGGACAAAAAGCTGTTTGTGCATTGTCTCCGACAGACCCTGGAACATGCCAGAATCGTGTCGAGGGTCAATTTAAACACAATTATCTAGCCTTCAGATTAAAAAAAATACAAACGGAAAAGAAACTCTCTGAATGCCAGTCTGCATGCTTGGCAATCTGTGTGTCGAGCTTACTCATAAACTTCGTTGAATTTACACCGTGGTTTACTGATCCTGATTACGTTTTTTTTTCCGAAAAAGGAAGGTGCACCGATTATAGTCGAGTTGCAGTAGCCCTTTTTGAAGCCCTTGGTCTTGAAGGAGCCATCGAAATGAACAGCATCCACTCATTTGTTCGAGTTAAAGTTAAAGACAAGTGGTACTATGCTGAGCCTCAGGATAGTTCCTGTATATTTTATGGTGACTAATTAAGTTGGAGACCACAGTAATAAGCTTGGCCAACATCTTGCCACCCGTGTAACGCTACGGAGCCAGGCACCTCGCGCCATCGCGCAAAAGAACGCGCGCCCCACCTCACTCGTCTCCACGCACTCGAGAACGGTCTCGTTTTTTTTCGCCATGCCGGCGCTTTCGCACCTTTCGTTTTTCTTTAGCAGTGCGGCTGGGCCTCGTTTTTTTGCGAGGTTTTGGAGGATGGGCCACTTCTAAAAGCATCAGCCTAAGCTTGTCCAGACAGTCTTCTCTATTGCGACCCTGGTCGCGGAAACGATCGCTCATGATCACAATCGCGCCGTCTTTGTTCAACCGAGAATAAAACCGAGACAAAAATCGCGCTCGAACGCCCTCGCTCAGCGAACCGCTCAATACAGGGTTCCAGTGCAACACAGCCTTGCTGTTCACTTTATTGACGTTCTGCCCGCCTGGCCCCGAACTGCGCGCGTACGCAATCTCAAGCTCGGCGTCTGCAATTTGAATGTCGGCAGTCACAAACAACATGGTATAGAGCCTTTCACAATGAGCTCAAAAGACACGAAACTCGTTTATTCCACTGACCCAAAGCTTAACCAGCGCTGCCCGAAGTGCAAAGAACTTGTGTCAGAGTGCGCTTGCCCACCGCAGGTTCACGTCAAAGACTACAAGTTTGTCGCGGTTCTTCGAATTGAAAAATCAGGGCGCGCCGGAAAAACCGTGACAGTGATCGATCAACTGCCCAAATCAGAGATCTTCTTGAAAGAACTCACGACCAAACTCAAGAAAAAGTGCGGATCAGGCGGCACCTACCTCATGGATGGGAAAGAGGGCGTGATTGAGATTCAAGGAGATAAACGCGAGTTGATTCGCGACTTGCTTGCAAAAGAGGGCATCCGCTCAAAAGGTTAAAAACTTATGATAGAACTGAAGCCCCTCGCTTTTCAAAACGCCCTGTAGTAGGTGAACACGCCATGGAACCTTTGAAGTCGACTAAAGACCAGTCTCTTTTTGTACAAGCGGCCCTTGCACTAGACTCTGATTTTGCAGAGCTCGAACGGCTCAGCGGCCAGCTTGAACGTCTTCCAATTGAGTCCGATAGCGGCCTCGAGCAGGCACGCAAGGCGCTGACAAGATTTAGTGAATGCGGCAGCCGCATCGGCGAAGGCGTCAAGATACTCGCTAAAGAACTCGAAGACTCGCGCTCTCGAGCGGAAAGAGCGGCTCAGATCGTGTCAGAAAGAGCAGTGGCTATTCAGAAACGTTTTGAACAAACCGAACAAATGCTCGCAAGGTTTCGTTCGCTTGGTGAGATGGCAGGCAAAATCAATGCTGCCGTTGTTCAGCTCCAAAAGCCGACCCAAAGCGGCGAACTTAGCGCTGAAGAAAAGGCCCTTTTAGCCAAACACATGCCTGAGATTGACTCAAACCTCGCCATTCTTCTCGACGAAACTCGCAAGCTTAGGGAAGATGCGGGTGCAGTCAACATGAAAGCGCTTGAACGTGAAGCAGATTCGATGGCTCAGTCGCTGCAGTCCGTCCGTCAAAAGCTCAGTTCAATGAATCCTAGGCCGCATCTCGTGAATTAAAACTGGGAAACAAGAACCCGGCAATCGTCCCACCACATTCGCGCTTGCACGAGCGGCAAGTTTTTCCTCATTCTCATATCTCGTAGACACTCGCGACGCTCTGCGAACATACTTAAATAAAGCACATATGAAGAATGCCGCTGATCCAAGACTCTTGGGCTATACCGAGCTGCCCGTTGAAAGGCTGCACGTAAACCAAAGGCTACCCTTTGAGGTTTTTGTCTATATGCCCAGCGAAGGCAAGGTGTTGCTCTTTCTCGAGCCTAACCTGGTGCTTGAACATTCCAAGTACAAGCAAATGCAAGCGTCTCCGCGTAGATTCCTCATCAAAGAGAGCGACATCAATAAACTCAAAGCTTATCTTGCCACACCAGAGCATACCTTGATCGAGTCTTTGAATACCGCATTCGATAGACCTCACAAAGTTGATGCAATGCTGAAACGGGAGCTGCAACTCAAGAGCGCCGAAGTGGTGTTTCGCAGCCTTCAGTTCACGCCTGATCCTTCAAGCTCGTTTGATGCGATCGAGCAGTTCGATCAACACCTTCATTACGTTGTAGACGAACTCTTGGCGCTGCTCGATGTCGATACGTCGCTTGCTGACAAAATGCAGGCGATTCAAAAGATGCTCGAAACCGACCATTGGAACCACTCATTAAACGTCGCGGCATTCGCGCCTCTTTTTGCGATCGCTCTGGGTTATTCGAATCGAAAGGTGCTGCACGATATTTCAACCGCGGGATACCTGCACGATGTGGGCATCGTATATTGCAATGTCTCGTTGCCAAAACGCGAGCTCAATTACACTCCGTCTGAGCTTCGACGTTACCATGATCACCCGGAAGCCGGACGCGCCTTGATCGCCAACAGCGGCATCTCGGTGTCTGAAGAAGTCAAACGGATCATCGCGCAACACGAAGAACGTTTTGATGGCTCAGGTTTTCCGCTGAAAATCTCGGGCGTCGAAATCTACGAGCCCGCGCAGATCGTGGCAATCGCCGATCGCGTAGACCAGCTCGTGCGCACCGATGAACCAGGCTACCTCACCGTTGATCAAGCTCTCTTGAGTTTGTATAAAGAAGCCCTGAAGAAGCCCCAACGCTGCCCTTACAATCCTGCCTTGCTCAAACAAATCGTAGGCGCCGGCGTCGCCGCCGGCATCATTCGCCAGTAACGCCACGCAATATGGCAGCTCGTTTGCAATGCGAGCAGCAATATGAAGCACAGCTTACTTTTTGTTCTTCTCATGTCTGTAGCGGTCGTCTCATGCGGGAAAAAGAAAAAAGCGAGCTCAAACAGTTATGAATTCGAGCCTGAGCACACGCTTTATAAGGTTCATTGCGTTACCGAACCCACTCCTTCGCCTTCTCCTCGAGCAGCGCCAAACTCTGTGGCAGACCCAGATCTGCCCGAGAGCCTGCCAGAGATTCGAATTCCCATTGAAGTCGAACAGTGTTCCGGCCTCGGAGGCGTTCCTCATTTCAACAACAAAGAAATGCCTGGGCTCATTGCGATCGTAGATTGCAATTCAAGAGCAGTGCGATTTAAAACGCGTGATTATCGGGTCAATGAAGTGACCGCCATAGGCCCTACCGGCGAGTTCCATGCGCGCGTGATGTACATGAATCGCCTGGCAGTCGACTCGCAGGGCAATGCAAATTGTTGGACAAGGCTTTTGGGTGATCTTTCGGGCCGGGTTTCTTGTCCTGGGGATCCCGCTGGCGCCCGCATGGATCTTGAGGCTCGTTGGTCTTTTGACGAAACGCCCCCAGAAGTCATGGAGCCGCCAACGCCAGGACAAGCTGATTTTCGCAACGGAAAACATTGCGAACTTCTGCCAGGAAACTGCTCCTTCGTGAACCGCGCATCGATAGGATGCGGTGGCTAGTAGATCCGTTAAAACATAACTCAAGCAAGCGTAGCGTATGTAGACACAAAAAAGCCCTGGGTAAAACCAGGGCTTTTTTGTGGTTGATTGCGCTTGCAGCTTCGAGGCACAAGGAAGGCGGGCGATGCCCGACCAAAGCGACCATAAAAGGTCGCTGCGGGAGCGGCTGAGTACGCCTGACGCCGTATGATCAAAAAAGAACGAGCAATTAACGTTTTTCGATGGAGGTTGATTTCTGGTCTAACTTCCCCACATACCTGCCCCTCGGGCGATAAATGCGGTTGTTGGAATACTGCTCAAGAATGTGCGCGATCCAGCCACTCACTCGGCTTACCGCGAAAATTGGCGTAAAAAGATCGATCGGAATTCCCATGCAGTAATAAACCGTGGCCGAATAGAAATCGACATTCGGCATGAGCTCTTTCTTCTCTTGCATGATGTCGTCGATCTTGATCGACATCTCGTAGAAATGCCTCTGCCCCGTCTTTGTCGTGAGTTCTTCGCTCATTTTGCGCAAGATCCGCGCCCTAGGATCGCCATTCTTGTAAACACGATGGCCGATTCCCATGACCTTCTCTTTGCTATCAAGCGCATCTTGAATGAACTTCTCTGCGCCCTCAAGCGTGCCAATGCGCAACAACATCTTCATCACTTGTTCATTGGCACCGCCATGCAAAGGACCTTTGAGCGTGCCGATCGCAGAAGTGATCGCAGAATGCATGTCAGACAAGCTGGAAGTGGTGACTCGAGCAGAGAACGCCGAACAATTGAGCTCGTGGTCGGCATGTAAAATCAGACAAGTGTCAAAAGCCTTGGCGATCTTCTCATCAGGCTTTTCGCCTTTAAGAAGATACATGAAGTTCCAAGCCACGCCTTTTGAGGTATCAGGCTTTAAAATCTCTTTTCCTTCGCGTAAACGGTGGAAGCCTGCCACTAGAGCGCCCATGATTCCGGTCAGGCGCATGGCTTTTCGGTGGTTCGCAGCCTCCTCAATGTCTTTGGCATCCGCATCATACATCGCAAGGCTTGAAGTGATGGTACGGAGAAAATCCATGGGTACCGCGTTTTTCACAGGCAATTGTTTCATCAAAGAAATGGTCTCAGGCTTGAGCGCCATGTTTGAAACCAGTTCTACACGCAGCTTTTCAAGCTCTTCTTTTTTGGGAAGCCTGTCATTCCACAACAAGAAAACCACCTCTTCAAAGGAAGAGTGCTCAGCTAGATCTTCGATCGTATAGCCGCGGTACGTTAAAGTTGCGCCTATAATCGAGCTGACGCGAGTTGAACAAGCGACAACCCCTTCAAGGCCCTTATCGATCGCACCATCATACTCTTTCACTCCCGCTGCCATACGAATGCTCCTTTTGTTGTATCCTTTGAAATTAAGAGGCGCCTGCTTGGTTGTCAATGAGAACCCAAAAACAGTCGCTTGGGCCCTCTAGCCAGTCTGGTTTAAAGCGTTTAAGGTGGAAACGGTGCAACCAAACCAAGCCAACGAACAGCTATTTCGCCCGTTTTCGAGCCCAAAGCGACCCAAGATCTGGCGTAGACTAGGTCTTGCAAGCCTTGTCGTCTTGGTTTTGCACGTCTTTTTCTTCAGTGTCGTCGCTCCTTACCTGAAACTTGAAAGTGACCGCGGACAACGCACGGAAGTCGTCCAAATCACCCCTCAAGAACTCGCTCGGCTTAAGAAAAAAATCCTCAATGATAAATACCTTAGTCCATTGCTTGAACAAGAACTGCGAAAAGAATTTCAAACAAAAGAACCCCCTAAAGACGCTCGCATGATGGCTCCGTTCAACCAAACGGTACCTCGCGAGAAAGTCGCAGGACCTCAACCCGATGCTCCGTTAAAGGGGGGCGGCACACCGAAAGCCCAGCAACAGCCTCAGCAAAAACTAGACCTCTCTAAGCTAGGTTTAGGCTCAAAACTACCGCCGCCGCCAAAGCCGCAAACTTATGCTGGCCCCGAAGGTCCGCCGTCACCCCACCGCCCCGTGGGTCGTGATGACAAAAGCCTTGAACGCGCCGATGAGAACATGCTCAACGCCATTGAGAGTGAATACTATTCGTTCTTTTCTCGCTTGGAAGAGCCGATCATCCGCAATTGGTATTTCTTGCTGCGCTCAAACGACCACAAGATCAGGGAAGAAATGGTTGCGCGCAAAGTACGCGCCGGATCTGAGCTGCCGGTCACGATAGAGTTCGTGTTAGATCGAGAGGGTAATTTCAAGTCGATCGATGTGATCGAGAGTTCCGGGGTTCCAAGCCTTGACTGGGCCACGCGAGAATCGGTGCGAAAGCTAGGCTCGCTTCCAAATCCGCCGCCCGGGCTTTTTGAGGGCGGGCAGTATTTTACGCGAAGATTGAAATTCATGGTGCACGTGAGCGAGGCGCCCTTTATCAATGCGCGGCCTGATATTTATTGGTGACGTGAGCGTCAGTGTCTTTTTGACTTAAGCCGGAGTTCAAACTGAGCCGGTCCTTTACCTGTGGGGCGAAAGATGCCAATCTCGTAGAACCCATGGTTGGATTCTTTTTTTGCCAAGCGTTTAAACTCCTGGATTACGACAGAGAGAGCTGCTTTGCATTCGAGGTTGAAGCCACAAAAATGCATTTTAGGACTTGCAACCACGTTGAACGGCGTGATCTGAATCTCTTCCAGATTAAGAAGACCGCTCAAACGGATCGCTTCCTCCCAATCGCTTCGGTTCGCCAAGGCCAAGATCTCTGCCGGGGGCCTGGGACGAGCCGAGAGCGCACGGTCTGCTGATCTCTCGACGGAACCCAGTAGAAATGAGCAAAGGACATTCTTTGTCAAAGAATTACCTTTCTCTAAATCCAGTAACTTATCGTCGTATTCGCACCCATGCTCTTCAGCGAACTTCTTGAAACTTGCGAGCTGCTGCTTGCAACGTTCAAAGTTAAATTCAGATGTGTTTGAGCGGGAGTAACATTCTGTAAGCATTTTTTCAGGAATGAGACCCACCAGCTGGTGAATAGCGCCTTGATGCATATCCTTCGACTCAAGATCAATCTTCGCATCACTCAAGGCAGCCTCCATTTTTCCCACCTCAACGTCATCAGGCAGTGGCAAAGAAAAATCAGGTGTGAAATCGATAGTAAGCGGCAACCTCTTGGGTTCAATTTGCGCATCAAGATCAGCGTCAAAGTCTTCGAGCAAGGCAAAACGCTCGCAATCAACCGCTGAAGACAAGATCTCAAACGACTTGTCGAAGTTCGCAAGCTCATCCACCGCCGATAAATAAACGACGCAATCTTTCATCTTCTTGTTCTCAGGCTTCCGACAGAATGCACGGCGCTCAATCACGGCTTTGTAGCGTGAGACACCAGTATCGCGAACCTGATCCGTGCATCGTGCGACGGAGTCAGGATCGCTAAACTCTTTGGTGCAATCAGGCAATAAGAGAACAGGCCTTGAGCCCGCAAGATCTGTCACCGTGAGAAGGCGAACCTTGGGGAATGCACCTACAACAATTTCAAGCGGTTTATCGAAAGGATGAGTAATATGGTCATGTCTGGGAATGGGTGGAGGATTGGGATAGTGCCACCACTGGCTCAACCGATGGGTGACAGTTTGGCGTAAACTGAGATTTTCGCTTCCCCAGCTGAAATAATGAATTGAATGCAACGGCGGTTGCAGCGCATCTTTGAGCTTTGGGTCCACTGGCATGCCCAAAGGTTTCGTCGGCACGCACGCGTCACCATCGGGGTCATGAGAACTGGGCTTGTCCCCGAGATAAAACCGCGTGCAGTTGTAGTGTTGCTTTGTAAAAAGGTCGCGCACCTGCTCTAACATCTTCTGGTCTTCAGAGTTTTGAGAGAACCCCCAGGGGTCTGAAAGAAAGAAGAGAATCGAAACCAGCGCGATAGGAACGCGTTTTTTCATTCGCTAAAGTTTCTTCGAGAAGATCATCTGCAAAATAAAAAACACCGCAAGGCTCGCCAACAGCACTCGCACTTGTGACTCATCAATGACACGCAGGAGGCCTGGCCAAGGGCTCGGGCCTTTTCTGTTTTTCAATTTAAGCGCTGTAAGAGTTACTTGCTCGACCTGCTTCTTGAACTCATTGTCGGGCTCGACCGAAGGAACCGAGCTCGCCCAATCGAGATATTGTTTCTTGAAATAACTGAAGCTCGTGCGACAAGTATCACAATCAGCCATGTGCTCATGCAACCTCGTTCCCGTGTCGGGGTCGAGATCATTTCCAATGTAATGAGAAAAAACCTCTGGAATTGGCGCCTCAGCGCTCCACCGTTTGCAATTGGGAACCCAGCGGTCTTCTTCGATTTCAAGACCTGCGGTTGCACCTGTCCAAGACTTGCCGTCCGAAAAAAGAAGGCGTGCGTTTTCAAGGTGCGAATCGAGTTGGCGTTGGCTGAGTTTAAGCGCACTAGCGATTTGAGCGCGGGTGAATCGCGCTTTCAATTTCAATACGACGGCTGCTCTTGCGATCGCAGGCATGCGAAAAAAAAGATCCGAACCAAACCCACGGTAAGCCTCGCGATCGGCGAACTCCCACAAGACTCCGGCAAAACGCTCTGAAGTGACTTGATCTTGCAACGTCAGCGCTACGACAGCATCGGCCACCGCTCGCTCGGCCTTTTCAACCGATTGCGTAACTGCATAACCAAGCGAGAGCCCCCAGCTTTCGGCCCAGGCAAGGTACTTCTCAGTCATGCGTGCTTTCTGTTCCGGCGTCACCACGAGATCAAGTGTATCACTTCATTTTTAGGGTTTGCCATCGGACAAAGGCCATAGTGGCCGGTTTATGGACTTTTTTGCCTAATAATAACGCCATGCCGCAGTCTTGGCTGGCTTACTTCAGGAAAAGCGATGAACGGAATCACTCAGGATCAAGCCCAAAAGTGGTGGGCTCAGGGTAAAAACCCCCTCTGAGGATGGTACCGTCTGCAGGTTTTCGGACGGCAGACTTTTCGTCTTGTCTTTCGCCTTCCCGAGACTCGGTCTCTCGAAGGCTTGAAGGAACCAAGGGCACTGCATCGGCGTATTCCTTCCAATCGATCTCGGAAATCTCGCTAAACTCACCGATATCAATAAAACGACACTCAAGCTTGAGATTCCAGGCAGCACTCTCGTATCCACCACCCGTGTAGTTCAAATCTGGAAGAGCAGGAGCCCTATGAACATGCTCAACCCCGCCGTCTGCGCGCGTCAAGGTTGCCACTTGCCGGCTTGTTTGAGCATCAAACTTCACCTCAAAGCTTCCGTTCCAACGACAACCTTTCAGGTCTTCGGATTGGATCGACATCTTGTAGTCATCGAATGAAAACGAATTTGAAAAAGATCTTCGGCCTGCCATCTCACGCACAGCCCCGATCCATTCGCCGAGCACTGCCGAGTCGTCGCCGCAGCTGAGCCTGCAAAGAAATCGGTACATCGGTCTTGAGTTGCTTTTGACTTCATCGGCCGAAACATCGGTTTGCGGTGCCATCAGTAAGGCTAACAAGAGCCAGCGCATGCGCTTCTACTCTTGCGTTACGGTCGCGGTCTCTGTCGCGACTGACGCAGTATCGGCTTCAAGCTCAATGCGCATGTAGCTCGCGGTCGAACTTTCAGCTGCATCGAGATCACCTAAATTCTCACTCACGCTAGCGCTTTTAGCAGGGGCCAAAGTCGACGTCACCGAGCGCGAGATGCTCGCCGTGTTGGTGATCAACGGAGCCGACGTCGCGGTTTCGACGAGTTTTACCTCATCAGCCTGAGCCTCGACCTTTGCGGTTTCTTGTGGCTGCACTTCTGCTTTCGGCATTTCTACGATTTTTTCCGCAGGAGAGAACGGAACCTCGAGTGCCCATTCTTCGTGACCAATGATTTGGCTTTTGCATTCAAGAGAAACGCCCAGAGAATCATTTAAGAAGTACAGCTCAAGCGCTTCAGGACTATCGATATCCTGTAGAGACTGTGAATGCTCAAAGCGAGTTTGTCCCTTTTGACCTTTCATCTTGACGGAAAGAGCGTCTCCAACAAGAGAAATGTCAACTTTACCTTGAAGAGGACATGCGGGTAACTTTTCAAGGTCGACGACCATTTTTGAGGGATCCATTTTATTGGGGAAGCTCAGCCAGTTGGGAGCGCCTTTCTTTGAGCCTAAAAGACCCGATGCGCTCATCTTTGCGTTAAGCAAATCTGGAGCGGTCACTTCTACGACCGTTCGTTCGCCGTTGCATCCGATCGCACACATATACTCGTGGCGCTCTTTTGATTCTGCGTGGATATCGCTTGCAGACAAGATTGATAGAACGATGGTGGAAAACAGAAAAAGCCCTGTTTTGAACATACAACTACTCCTTTAAATCTCACTCATCAAAGAAGTAGAGCAAGGCCTGGGCCAAATCATTGGCCTATAGAAAGCATAGGCAAGCACCTGAAATACAAAGCAAAACCTATTTTAACCCTCAAAAACGCCGTCTAAAAACTGGCCACCTGCTCAGCTCCCGATCAGCCCTTAAAACCGCCACGCTTTTGCACATCCCGGAAGTTGAAGAAAAACTTTTGATCAGAGGAATCAAAAAGACCGTAACCCTGCAAAAACCAACGCAGTTAAGATAATCTACCCAATGATTGTTTAGCCTGCGCCAACTGCTTCAAAACCGCAGCCGGAGATGTGCCGCCCTGCGAAGTGCGCGCATTCAAAACCGCGCGAGGTTGGATTTCATCCACAACTGAAGGTCTAAAAAGCGTGCTAATTTTTTTTAGTTCATCAAATGAAACCTGTTCCAGCTTTTTTTGATTTTCGATGCAGTATCGAACTACCCCACCTACGACCTCATGAGCTTGCCGAAACGGCATGCCTTGCCTGACCAAATGATCAGCCAGATCGGTGGCATTCGAAAAATCACCCTCTACAGCGCACGTCATTCGATCTCGATTAAAATTTGCCTTCGACAACATCAATGCCATCAGATCTAAACTCTGCGAAACAGTATCAAGGCCGGCAAACAAGAACTCTTTGTCTTCTTGAAGGTCACGGTTGTACGAAAGCGGCAACCCCTTGAGCATCGTAAGCGCTCCTATCAACGCGCCAAAGACTTTTCCCGTGCGCCCCCGAATCAGCTCCGCGACATCAGGGTTTTTCTTCTGTGGCATGATGCTACTTCCCGTGGTCACAGCGTCATCAAGTTCTACAAACCCGTATTCAGGCGTGCTCCACAAGATGAGTTCTTCTGAGAGCCTTGAAAGATGCGTTGCGATCAACGATGCACAACTCAAAAACTCGACCACGAAATCGCGATCGCTCACGGCATCGAGACTGTTCTGGGAGACCAACGCAAAACCCAGTTCCTTTGCCACCATCTCGCGATCGAGCGGAAATGAAGTACCCGCCAGAGCCGCAGAACCCAGAGGAAGCACATTGAGCCTTGCCGCACACTCTCGCAAACGAGCTTTGTCTCGATCAAGCATCCAAAAATACGCAAGCAAGTGATGCGCGAGACTCACGGGCTGCGCGTGTTGCAGGTGGGTCGTACCCGGCATCAACGTTTCAACATGGTTTTCAGCCAAAGATACCAGTGTCGACTGCACTGCTTGAAGCTTCTCAACGACTACAGAACATTCTCCACGCAAATAAAGCCTAGTCGCAGTCGCGACTTGATCATTGCGACTACGGGCGGTGTGCAATTTTCCGGCAAGCGCGCCCAATTTCCGAGTGAGCCTTGCTTCGATCTCAGAATGGATGTCTTCGGCATTGTTTTTGGTCATTATCGCCAAACTTCCGCCAGACTCTTTGAGCTCAGCAGTGATTTCAGACTGCAGTTCGCCCAAAGCGGAGACCAGCGCTTGAGCCTCTTCACTCGTGAGTACGCCTACTTTGCCCAGCATCCTTGCATGGGCAATGCTCAACCGCAGATCCTCGCTCCAAAGCCTTGCATCAATGGCGATCGAACTTGTGAACGCCTCGACCATTTTGTGGGTTTCTTTCTCAAATCTTCCACCCCAAAGCTTCACTGACTTTTCCTCAAGTTTTGCGAAAGTTGAAAATACATTTGCTGTTGAAGGCCGAAGTTTTTCACCGTTCCCGTGCTCTCGCGTTGATCAAAAGCAGTCGTATCAAACGAAGCTAGGTTTTCTGAATAAAGCGCCCAGGCGCTTTTTCTTCCAGCGACTTGCACTGAGCCTTTGAAAAGCCTCAAAAACACCGTACCAGTAACTCTGGTTTGAGTCTTCGCGATGAAAGCCTCGAGAGCGTCTTTGAAAGGATCATACCAGAGGCCTTCATAAGCGAGCCTTCCCCACTCGGCATCGACAGAAGCTTTGAATCTCAGTTCCTCTCGAGTCAATACAAGCGCTTCAAGAGCCCGGTGCGCGGTCAAAAGAAGGGTCGCGCCAGGACATTCGTAATTCTCTCTCACCTTAAGGCCAAGCATTCTGTCTTCCATGATGTCGATTCGCCCTACCCCATTCTCGCCTGCGAGTGCATTTGCCTTCGCGATCAACGCAGCAGGGCTTAGTTTGGTTTTTCCGATCGCCACCGGAACGCCGTTCTCAAAGTCGACTTCGATTTCTTGAGCGAAATTCGGAGCCTCGATTGGTGAGCGGGTCCATTGAAAGATTTCTTCTGGCGGGAAAAAGTCAGGCTCTTCCAAGCGACCACCCTCGATTGAACGCCCCCACAGGTTTTCGTCGATGCTCCAGATTTTCTCTAAACTCTGCTTGATTGGCACTCCATGGGTTTTTGCGTACTCAATTTCCCAAGTGCGGGTGAGGTTTCTCTCTCGAATCGGAGCATGGATTGTAGCTTCGGGCATCAGAGCCCTGATGCTGAACTCGATGCGGAACTGATCATTCCCTTTGCCTGTGCAGCCATGCGCAAATGCCGTGGCTCCCAGTTTCTTCGCCACTTCGACGGCCTTTGCCGCGATGATCGGCCGAGCAATCGAGGTGCTCAGCGGATAGCCTTCGTAATAACCGTTGGCGCGAACCGCTGCGAAGCAATACTCCTTGGCGAACTCTTCTTTGGCATCAATGGTGTAGTGCTCGGTTCCCATTGCTTTTGCCTTTTCAGCCGCATCGCGGATGTCGGCTTCAGGTTGCCCGACATCCACAGTCACCGTGATAACGCGCTCATAACCATACTCTTCGCGCATCAGGGGGATGCAAATCGAAGTATCCAAACCTCCGGAATAAACCAAAACCACTTTCTTCATCGTCGGACTCCTCTCGTATGTCTGCATATATATGCATGAAAATCTGACCATGCAAGAAAATTTATGCTTGACTCTTACTATAGATAGCATATTTATGCATATATGGTGCATAAATATGAAACAAAAGCTGTTCCGGCCGCCATTGTGGGAATAAGAGGCTACTCTGGCCTTGAACTCGCAGGGCTCTTGCTTAAACATCCGGGAGTTGAGCTCAAGGCAGGGTTTTCATCCGACCCAGGCTTTAACCTTGGCGACTATCTCGAAGATGAAAAGGCCACCCAGGTATCGATTCTTAGCAACGAGGACATTGTTCAAACAGCTAGGGAATTTGAGACCCTCTTTCTTGCGACCCCGCCCAAGACCTCGCTTGATCTTGCACCAAAGCTTCTCGAAGCAGGCTGTCGGGTCATCGATTTGAGTGGCGCATTTCGCCTCAAAAAAGGTTCGACCGAGGAACGGATTGAAAAGTACCAGAAGTGGTACAAGCTTGAGCACAACCAACCCGAACTTCTTTCTTCAGCGCACTATGGGCTTGTGCCGTGGGGAAGCCCAGAGGCGCTGCCTTCCGTGCGGTTCATCGCCAACCCTGGTTGTTATGCGACTTCGGTTTTGATGGCGCTTTTGCCGCTGGTGAAGGAAAAGCTGATTGAGCTCAATACCATCGTGATCGATGCAAAGTCAGGAACGTCGGGCGCGGGGAAAAAGGCGGAAGAAAACCTTCTTTTCGCAGAGGTCGCCGAAGACTGCACGCCATACAAGGTAGCTCAACACCAGCACCTGCCCGAGATCCGCGAAATGATCGAAAGGTATACGGGCGAAACCATAGATCCGATGTTCAGCACGACGCTTCTTCCGATCAAACGCGGCATTACGACCGCTATTTACGCCAGGCTGTCTGCAAGACTGCGAGAAGAACCTCTTTCTTCAGTCGTTGAAAGGATAGATCTGGCTTACGAAAAATTTTATGCAGACTACCCGCTCTTGAAATGGGGCTTGCTGCAAGAAGAGCCCGGGCGACCTTCGCCCCTTTCTTTGAAACGCGTCGTAGGATCGGCCCGAACCCGGATCCGGTATGCGGCCGAGGGCGATAAACTTTTTGTGTTTTCAATGATCGACAATTTGCTCAAAGGGGCGGCCTCGCAAGCAATCGAGAATTTCAATTTGATCCATGGGCTTCCCCTTTTAACCGGCCTGACTTGAGAAGGAGGGACACGAAATGACCCCAGGACCAGGAATCGCAAGAACCCTATTGCCCAGAGGCTTTCTCGCAAGCGGAATCAACTGCGGAGTCAGGCGCTATCGCCCCGACCTGGGCGTTATTCTATCGGAAGTCGATGCCGTAGGCGTGGGCGTCTTCACTCAAAATGAATGCAAGGCCGCTTCGGTGGTTTACTCGCAGTCGATCCTTCCGACCAATCATTTGCGCGCCATCGTAACCAATAGCGGACAGGCGAATGCCGCTACAGGATCGCAAGGCAAGGAAGACAACTGGCAGATGGCCGTGGCCGCGGCGAAAAGCGTGGGTTGCCATGCGCATCAAGTCGCGACCGCATCTACCGGAGTCATTGGCGCGGCCTTGGCTGTCGATAAAATCGCGGCCTCGATGCCCGAACTCGTACAGCGGGCGGGAACCACGGCTGAACCATTCGCTCTTGCGATACTCACCACTGATCTCGTGCCAAAAACGGTGACCACTGAAGTCCGGTTGAGCGGCGGCCCGGTTCGGATCACCGGCATCTGCAAAGGCTCAGGCATGATTCACCCCAACATGGCCACGATGCTGGGATACCTGCTCACAGACGCCGAGATTGATATTGAAACAGCTCAGTCTTTGCTGAAAGAGGCGGCAAACTTGAGCTTCAATATGATCAGCGTCGACGGAGACACTTCGACCAATGACTCGGTCTTTTTGGTCGCAAACGGCGCGAGCAGAGTCGGGCTTGAAACTACGGAGGACCACAAGCAGTTCAAAAAAGCGCTCACAGATCTTTCCCGGTTTCTCGCCCAAGCCATCGCACGAGATGGGGAAGGAGCAACGAAACTTATTGAAGTAACCGTACAAGGAGCTCCGAATGAAACCCTCGCTAGACAAGCGGCAAGAGGGTTGACCGTGAGCCCTCTGCTCAAGACCGCCGTGCATGGCGATGACCCCAACTGGGGGCGAGTGCTCGCAAGGCTTGGCGCGGAAAAAGTCCCGGCGGAATGCCTGGCGAAGCTTACGCTCCAAATCCAAGGCAAGACGCTTTGTGAGCGAGGGGCGCCCGCGGAATTCAAGCGCAATGAAGTGAGCCTTCTGCTCAAGAGCGACACGGTGAAGATCTTGGTGGACCTGCACTCAGGCCAAGCCACAGCGACAGCCTGGGGATGCGATCTCTCGAAGAAGTACATCGAAATCAATGCGGAGTACACGACATGAAAACACTCGCGCGCTCGCACGGGGTTCTCGCCACCCTCGGTTACGTCAAACGGTTCGCTGGCACCAGTCTTCTCGTCAAGATTGGCGGTGCGGCGCTTGAAGAGGCTTCGCTTGTAAAGCGTATCTGTGAAGACTTGCACCTCATCCAATCGGTGGGCATTTCGTTGGTGGTGGTGCATGGCGGAGGGCCCGCCATCAATCGCGAGCTCACCTCGAAGGGAATTGCCTGGGAATTCGTCGAAGGACAAAGAGTGACCACTCCGGAAATGATGGAAGTCATCGAGATGGTGCTCTGCGGTCAGGTGAATCGGAAGATCGTCAAGGCGTTGAACCAGACGGGCGCTTCGGCCGTCGGAATCTCGGGAACGGATGGCCAGACTCTCCTCTGCAAACCGGCCAGCGCAAGGCTGGGATTGGTAGGTTCAATAGAAAAAGTGAATACGACGTTCATTGACTCGATTCGAAAGACGCCAGCCAAAGAGGGTTTCTCCGCCATCCCGGTTGTAGCCCCCATCGGGATTTCGCGCACCGGAACAACGTTCAACATCAACGCAGACTGGGCAGCCAGTCGCGTTGCTCAGGCGCTCGGGGTGAAGAAAATGATTTTTCTCACGGACCAAGATGGAATTTTGGGTGAAACCGGGCAAATTCTGCAAGAACTCGACGCAGGCGAACTTGAAACCTTGATCGAAACCGGCGTTGTAAAAGGCGGGATGCTCGCAAAGACCAAGACCATCCTGCATGCGCTCAAAAACGGAGTCACTGAAACGCATATCTTGAATGCAAGAAGACCCCACAGTTTGATCGAAGAACTATTCACCGATCAAGGCATCGGCACCATCTGCAGGCTCAGGTCGCGAGCCTCGAAACAAAAGGAGTTGCGCTATGCTTAAACTGCAAAACAGGCACCTGCTCACGGGCGAAGAACTTTCCCTGGTTGAAATAAACGCTTTGCTTGATCTCGCCGACACTCTGGCAAAAGAGCGCAGACAAGGCATTGCGCAGACCAATTCGTTGCAGGGAAAGCACATGGTGCTTTTCTTTGAAAAACCTTCACTGCGCACAAGACTAAGTTTTACCGTTGCAATGCAAGAACTGGGTGGCTTCGTGATCGACAGCACTTCCGCCACTCGCAAATCCGAGGAACCCGAAGATTTGGCAAGGGTACTAGCAGGTTATTGCCATGCGGTTGTCGCGAGGGTGCACCATCACGCTTGGGTCGAGAGGCTAGCGAGCCGTTCTCCGATTCCGGTGATCAATGGCCTATCAGACTCGCACCATCCCTGCCAGGTGCTTGCCGACATCTTGACTTTAAAGCAGCGCTTTGGGTCAGTTGAAGGATTGAGGCTTGCTTATGTCGGTGACGGCAACAACATGCTGCATAGCTTGTTATTGCTGATGCCCTTCCTAGGAATTCAAGTTCACTACGCCTGCCCTCAAGGTTATGAACCTAACGCGCTCATCAGAAAACGCGCCATAGCTCGGGCAAAGGAAGGAGTTCTTGCTAAAAAACACTCGTCTCTCTTCAAAGCCTCTGAAAGCGTTCAAGCCTTCACCGATCCCATCGAGGCCGTACGCGACGCCAATGTTGTTTACACAGACGTCTGGACGAGCATGGGCTTTGAAACGGAACAAACAGACCGCGAAAGAGCTTTCGACGGTTACCAACTCAATGAAGAAATCTATTCCCATGCCGCACCGAATGCACTAATCATGCACTGTATGCCGATGCTCAGAGGAAAAGAGATCTCAGAAACCTTGCCCGATCATCCCAACTCGGTTGTTTTTGCTCAAAGTGAAAATCGCCTTCATGCTCAGAAGGCCTTGCTTATGGGACTTCTTGGATAAGGAGAGACGATGCCAAAGTCGCGCTTAGCGGCCCTGAGAAAACTCTTGAGCCAAGAAAGAGCATCGACTCAAGATGAGCTGCGCGAGCAACTCGAAAAACTTGACTTCGAAGTCACTCAATCGACGATTTCACGTGATTTGCGGAAGATCGGGGCCATCAAAGCCATCGACCCCGACGGACGCACGGTCTACCGACTGCCCGAAGAGAGTTTAGCTCCAATCACCGCCAGCTCGATGCGAGAGCTTGTTTTAGACATTCAAAGCAACGGTTATCTGATCGTCATCCATACGACGCCAGGCTCGGCCTCGCTAGTCGCACGGCAACTGGATCAAGTGGCGCCTGAGAACATCCTAGGAACGATCGCGGGTGATGATACGGTATTCGTCGCGCCCGCTTCACTTAAAGAGACGAAGAGCGCGATTCGGCTGATCGAAGACGCGCTTTCTGAGTAGCACCCGACTTCCGGTTACGCGCGCTTCCTTAGATGTTGGTGCGTTCACGCATTGGGATAGCGGGTCTTTCTTCACCACCACCATTTTGGTGTCTTTTAAAAAGATCAAAGATCTGTTCAAGGCCTGGAGTCACAGTATCTGTTTCTGATCCGTCATGCATATGTGGTTTTGAAGCAGGGCCTCGATGAGGCACGTCTCCTTCTTCGTCTTCTTGAGTCAAAACGCTTCTGCAAACCTCGGCTTCAAACGAAAGAGAATCTTGCTCAACTAAAAGCTGCTTTTTCGAATCATCCACACTTTCCTCGGTGACGATATCGCCTTCGCCATCAATGACGATCATATCGCCTGCGGTTCTTCCGATAATGGATCCGTCGTTCAACGACAGCTTTGAGCGAATGATGAAAACATTGCCGTAATTGCCCTTCAAAGGCGTATCCACAACCAGAAACACCCCATCGTTCTCAATGCCCAAGCCAGCCATTGATTGGGATTCAGGAAGCTTAGGCTGATGCTCGTAGGGCTCTGTGCCTTTTGGGGCGGGGGCAAAGATAAGGTGTTTGCGCGCCTGATTTAGAATCGAACTATTTTGCGCAAATGCGACCACCTCAAAACGTCCCAATGCCTTTTTGTCGCCGTTCGTTTTCTTGTAAAACTCTTGGTAGGCCAAAATGTATTCGGAGACGAACTTCTTAAACTCTCTCAGCGCTTTGACATTGCTTCTGTATTTCTTATGCACGTCTTCGAGGTACTTGACGTGCTTTGGAAGAATAGAAAGACCTTCGACTCTGACTTGCGCATAGTCATCATGCAACCTCTGACCGTCCTCAATTCCCGGAGACATCTGCGCTGCAATCACGGGGCGATACGCGCAATAAAGCTCGACCATCGGCGAGATTTCAGAGGGCTTTTCACCAGGCTGCTTCTCGCCTCGCGGTTTTTCGCCCGCGTAACAAGTGAACGTGATGACCAAGAGCGAGAGCGCCAACAAACGGTGGTTGATTTGGCTTTTTTGTTTCTTCATAAAATCTCCGATTAATCGAACTTATTATTTGTCGCTCAAGGTGCGCGCAGAAGTCGCTGTTTTCGCGACTGGCGCCGCGGTTGCGGTGCGAGTCGCCGTAGCGTCGGCCGCCAAAGAGCGCGCTGCTTTGTCTGCATCGACCTTCGCAGGATCAGGTTGCCCCGCCATCACGGCAAGAACGCGTTTGCATTCGAAAGCCCTGGCTTCAAGTTCTTTTCGATACGCGGCGATCTTCTCTTCTTCCTCCTTGACCGAAGACTCAAATGAGGCGGCTTGTTGTTTGAGAGATTCATCGTCGATGACAACCCTCGCCACACCTTCATCAAAGACCGGGCGCAGTGAAATCGCACCGGGTCTTGCCCCATCGATATCGCCGCTCAAAAGGCCAACCGCAGACAAAACCAGGTATTGCCTTCCACTTGGACCCGTCACAAGAGAACCTCCGCTAAGCCAACCGTCTCCCTCGTAAAGGCCAAAAGAAAGTTCGTCTGACAGCATCGTTTGAGGCCTCTCAGGTTCAACAACGCCCTTGGTGGGGCTTGCCGGGTTGCCTGGCATGGTAAGATAGCCCTTCGCTGCATTGGCGCATGCGGTGCCGGCATTCTTACCCAAAAGATCAAGGCGGTCTCCGTAACTTTCGTCAAATTCGATCACTTGCTTTGAATCTTTTCCTAAAACGCCAACCATTTGCCTGTAAGAATCGGAATAGTGGCGAAGGCAAGTCTTTAGGGTGCCATCTTGGGGGAATAAGGCCGAATCCGGCAAAAACTTAAGTTCACGCATTTTCTTGAGGTAGTCTACTTGAGCCGTGACGGCGGGCAGGGCCGCCTTTTTCAGATGCTCGTAATCCGCCCGAACGATTTCCCAATTTTTAGCGATCTCTTGCTTGTTGAACGAATCAAGTTTCGCAAGCTCAATCTTGTTCTCGTCGTCTTGAGCCTCGCAGAACATCTTCACAAATTCCTTCGCAGGAGCCGCATTGAACGGGGCAACGGCTTCAGGAATAGTCTCGTCGTATTTAGGGTTCTGCTGCGCATGGCCTTGTTGAGGCAGCGCGTTCAGGCAAATTAAAAAAGCAACTAGATCGATGGGAAAACGGTTTTTCATGGGCATCTCTCTTTCTCTTAAACAAGAACTATTTGCACCGCGCATGCCACCCGTTAGTCATGCCGGCCGCGAGGAGGGCGCGGATACCAACCCTGCGTTTTCGCTAGAATCGCCAAGCCTCTGAGCTGCGCCCCGATGTTCAGAAGCTAAACACCTGGCAAAAACGCACGCCAAACGCTCTGTCTAAAGAATTGACATCTGTAAAGCAGGCTCGATTGAAAAACGGGCAGATCCGCCTCGGCCGCGACTCCGAGATTTCGCGCAAAACCCGGCATTGGCCTTGCATTGATCATGTTTTGAGAAGTTGTAGTGAGTAAGGAGTAGTTGTTATGAAGTTCAAGCCGACGTTTATTATCCTTCCGCTGGCGTTCATGCTCGCAGCCTGCGGATCTGACGAAGAAGATGTTCCTGTAAGGCCTTCTTCGGTACAAACAGCGTCAGTGCCTGCGGCCCCTGGGCCAGGAAGCGGCACTCCGCCCGGAACATCCAATCCTGCTCCATCACCGTCACCGTCCCCCGGAGGCGGAGTTCGCCCTGGTTGCGGTTCAAGCAACGCTCACCGAAGATTTGACAGTTTCCCAGTGACGGGCATTGGTAATGGTTACGTTGATACACCTGTGATCAACACCATCCCTGACCAAGTCTTGCGTGTCGCGGTTCGCCCCGATGGCGCTGGCCGCAACACCGATAACAATGGCAGCGCTACGTTCAACCGCGCTGCGATGCGGGTGAGTTTGTTGCAGAATGGATCTCCGATCTCCTCGCAAACGATTCCGTTGCAAATCACCAACGGAAACGAGCCTTACAGCGTGAGCATCCCAAGAGGCGTCATCACCGATCCAATGTTGATCGATTTCAGCAGCCCTGTGACGAGCACATCCCCGGGCGCAAGTCTCTCGATTCGCATTTCCGAGTTCATGAGCGATTACCAGTGCAACACCGTGTGCAATCTAGGCGTGCCTGGGCAATGTTACAACCCGATGGACCCGTTCTGCACTCGCGGCGGGTTCAGCTCAAATTGGAACTACGTCTACGATTACCACACCCAGCGGCAGTGGCAGTGCTGCGGAACGAATCTTGACGTCTGTCAGCGCATGCATTGCGGAGTGGGCGCGGTACGTCCGAACTCAAGATGGAATGTCACCGTGTTCGTAGAAACCGAAGACACGACTTGTATCCCGAATTGAGTTCAAAAGCTGTCGGGATACTCGGTAAAATATCCGGTGTCATCGACCAAGAAGAACTTTTTAAGCTTCTCGTTGTCGCGAAACTCAGAACGAAACTTGGGTTTGATCTTGAGTTCTTCGAATGCAACGCCGGCATAGGCCCCGATTGACAGTTCAGATACGGACGGGCCCATTGACACCCAAAAACCGCGGTTTGAATAATAGGCAGCCAGCAGCTCACCGCCTGCCGCAAAAGCAACAGCAGCAGACGCATCAACCCCAAAAAACTCTCGAAAAATATCTCGCGCCTTCACGCAGCTGTCACCGTCGTCATGCCTCACGTTGAGGGCAATGGTTTTATAGCCCAATCCCTCGATCAGAAGCCCTACTCCGACGGCGCCTCGATACGTAATAACGACCGGCATGATCGCTTTTGAACCGTCATTTTTTACAAGTTCAACCGCGAGCAGGCTCTTCATATATTTTCCAAAGCGTTTGACTGCAGTTCCCGCCTGGATTTTACCTCCGGTAATCACTGCCCCGATTTTGTAAGCTTGAACATTCTCGTGGTGAAGGGTGGCATCGACGACGCAATCCGGAGCGAGTCCCTTGTAGCGGTACTCTCCGGTGGGCTCATAGACGAAAGAACGCAGGTTGTGGAGGACAGTGAGTTCTTGGGGTCCTTTTTTAGCTTCCTCTCGCGCGTCGTTCGGTCCTCCTTTTGTTTGCTCGCTTTTTTCGCGAGGCCCTTCTTCGGGTAGACTCGATGCCGACGTTAATGCCGGCGAGGTCAAAGACAAAACAAGCAAGAATACAGGTAGGATCGACCGGTCAGTAAGGGCTCTTTTGTAAGAATTGGCTTTTAACATTTCCTAAAACCTCGCTATCGTGCGGCTACCCCTAGCCTAGCCTGGGTTCTCAGACAATCGATTAGTTGCGAAGAAATTGTGCAAGGTCCGACAACAGAATCGCTTGAGACGCTTAGATGACCCGTTGCCGATCTGGCAACAGTTTGTTGCCAACCCACCTTGCCCTGAAAAAGCAACAGTGATACCACGCGGCCCACGATGTTTAATTCTGACCGACTACAGTATCAAAATTATCGCCAGTGGCTCGAAGGCGAACTCACGAAGCGTTGCGAGAAGAATCCAAAATACTCGCTCCGCGCCTTTGCGCGGACATTGGGGCTGAGTCCCTCGCAATTGTCGCGCATTCTCTCAGGAAAACGCCCGCTGAGCGTACCGACGGCGGATCAAATCGCCTTTCGGCTGGGGCTCCCTCCTCAGGCGCGGTCGCAACTCCTGAGCCTTGTGGTGAATCAAGAACGCGCTCTTGGAGGACGCTCTAAAAAAGATCGAAAAACACAAGATGATCCATCCAGCTCCCTTGTCCTGTCTCTTGACGCGTTCGCAGTCATCTCGGCGTGGTACCACTATGCCATCACCGAGCTCACCCAGGTGGAAGATTTCAAGAGTCAACCCCGATGGATCGCCTCCCGGCTGGGCATCACCATCGCTGAGGCGAACGCGGCCGTCAAACGCCTCGTCCGTCTTGGGGTTCTTTCGAAAGACCACGAGGGCAACTTCAAGAAAACAGCGGATTCAGTCGCGACCACCAATGAAATACGCTCATCCGGGCTTCGCAAGTTTCATAAACAGATTCTACAGAAAGCCATGGAATCACTCGAAGAGATAGAACTTGAAAAACGCGATGTAACCGCAATAACGATGGCGATCGACCCAAAGAATTTGCCAAAGACCAAACAAAAGATTCAAAAGTTCCGAAAAACGCTTTGTTCACAACTTGAAAAAGGAAGGCCTACGGAAGTGTACACTCGGTCGATCCAACTTTTTCCATTAACCCTAC
>JBFMCE010000060.1:0-24293 GCA_040754655.1 Bdellovibrionota bacterium
AGTAGCGGCGGTGGTAGTGGAAGAGGACGAAAGCGTTTTGGTAGCGGCTCTGGCTCTGGCAAACCTAGAGGACCCAGTGGCAAGTGACTGCTGATGGCCCGCGTGCGATTTTGGTTTAAGACGATGAAGACGAGCTTGTGCGCCGCAAGAGTAGATAGAGCTACTCTAACGAGCAAAAGCGAGTCTGATAAAGTATTGAGCCAAACGCTTCACTTAATGAGTAGGGCTAGGCCACAGCGACGCAATTGCGGCCTTTAGCCTTAGCTTGATAAAGCGCCTTGTCGGCCGCACTTAAAACTTCGTCGGCGGTTCTTCGAACCACGCTCTCATTTGAAATCCCCACGCTGATGGTGAGCTGAACCCGAGAGCTTGAGTTCGAAGAAGAACTGTCTTTGGGCGAGGTGATGAAGAACTCTTTCTCGGCAAGCTTTTGTCGGATCAAATCCATCTTTTCGACCGCGGCCTGAGGATCGGTGTGTTCAAACACTAAAGTAAACTCTTCCCCTCCATAACGAAACGCCAGGCCATTAGATTCATTTTCAAGGTGTTGGGCCACGAGGCAAAGGACTCGATCTCCTTCTTCGTGCCCGTAGGTGTCGTTGAATTTCTTGAAATGATCGATGTCCACCATGGCGATCGCGTAACGACGGTTAAGGGTGGTGAGCTTTTCGTTCAAGGCGCGGCGGTTGGGAATTCCGGTAAGCTCATCAAGGTAAATGCGCTGCCAATACAGGCGTAAGATTGCATACAAGATGAGGCTTGCGACAGAGATGAACCCCACGCCCAGTTCCAGCTGCAGCCTGCCTGCATTCGAGCTCAAAATTGAAGTGCGTTGGATGATGTAAAACAGCGGCAGCAGGGCGGTCGCGGAAAAGATAGAGATGCCTCTGAGGTACCGTTCGCGTGAAACGAGGCTGATGACCATGAAAACCAAGCCTGACAAAACCGCGAGGTCGGGCAGGTGAAGGAATCCAATTTGAGGGGAAAGCTGAAGATGAACCAGGGTCCGTATGGCTTGCCACTTGAAATGCAATCCGACCGTCAGCGCTGTTAAAGGCAGAAACGTCGCCATCATTTGCGCCAGTCCCCGCAGGCTAAAGAGCCTGCCTTCCTTCGTGAAAAAAAGCGCGCACAACGATAGCGGTAGCGCGATTGCAATGACTCTCGTTTTAACCCGAAACCCGAACTGCGGCCAGAACGGCAGACCTTGAGACTGCGCGTACGCGTAACAGGTTGCGAAAAGCAGGCAGATGAACAAGATGCGCCGCTGACCAAGTCGAAAACCCAGGAAACCTGAAAGCCCTAGAAGCAGGTAGGGCAAGATGAAGACCAAGTCTTGAATGCTCCGTCGCGTGTGTGAATCGAGGGCTGTTTGATTGAATGCGATAAAGACAACGGGAAGAACTACGATTGCCAGTCCTGCCGCAACGGGTTGTAGTTTGTCTTTCCACATTGAAATAGGTTCATCCCCTGATCCGAAGTCGCCCCTTAAGGGTAACCAAAGCCCAACGGGGATTCAATCAGAACCCCATGGAAATCTACTTGAGAATCAACTAGAGTGCCCGCAATGTCACAAAGCGTATTAGAACGGGAAGTGTCGCGCAGGCGCACTTTTGCAATCATCTCGCATCCGGATGCCGGAAAGACGACCCTCACCGAGAAACTGCTGTTATACGGCGGGGCGATTCACCTTGCCGGCGCGGTGAAAGCGAAGTCCAACCAACGCAACACTACTTCGGACTGGATGGAAATCGAGCGCCAAAGAGGGATATCGATCACCTCAAGCGTGCTTCAGTTTGAATACCAAGGGCATCAAGTAAACCTGCTTGATACGCCTGGCCACAAAGACTTCTCCGAAGACACCTACCGCACGTTGACTGCGGCCGATGCCGCGGTGATGCTGATCGATGCCGCCAAGGGCGTCGAGGCGCAGACTCGCAAGCTTTTTGAAGTTTGCCGCATGCGCGGAATCCCAATCTTCACCTTCATCAACAAACTCGACCGGCCCGGGCAAGATCCGCTTGATCTGCTCGATGAGCTCGAAAAGGTATTGGGCATCCGCTCGTGCCCGATGAGTTGGCCTATTGGTATGGGCCCTCAGTTTCGCGGGGTTTATGACCGTCAAAAACGAGAGGTGCTTTTTTATCAGACCGCCGGCGAAGCGAACGTAAAAGGAAAATTAAAGCCCAAACAGGTTTTAAGCATCGAAGACCCGATCTTCGATGATCAATTTCGCGCCGAACTCGAATTGCTTGAGCTTGCGGGCGATGCGTTTGACCTTGACCGCGTACTCACCGGAAGACTCACGCCGGTCTACTTTGGCAGCGCGATGAACAACTTTGGCGTTGAACACTTCTTGCAAAGCTTCCTTGAGATCGCCCCGCCTCCGAGTCCGCGAAGAACGACCGAAGGCGCGGGAATAGCGCCCACCAGCGAGAAATTCTCGGGGTTTATCTTCAAGATCCAAGCAAATATGGATCCGTCGCATCGCGATCGGGTCGCTTTTTTGCGGGTGTGCTCTGGAAAGTTCACCAGAGGCATGGGGGTTCAGCATGCGCGCCTTGAAAAAGCGGTAAAGCTCTCGAAGCCTCTTCATTTTCTCGCGCAAGAGCGGGTGGTCATTGAAGAGGCTTGGCCTGGAGACATCGTGGGGTTGCTGGATACCACAGGGGATTTGCGCATTGGGGACACCCTTTGCGAGGGAGGCGGATTTGAGTACGAGGGCGTGCCGCGCTTCTCGCCTGAGCACTTTGCGGGTGTTCAAATCTTGGATCCCATGAAACGCAAACAACTCAAGAAGGGGCTGGATCAGCTTTCAGAAGAAGGCGTCGTCCAAGTTTATAAGCAGCGCGGCTTAGGAGACAAAGACCCGATCCTGGGCGCCGTCGGAGCTCTGCAGTTTGAGGTCTTGAAGTTCAGGCTTCAAGCAGAATATGGCGTGAGCGTGAACATTGAAAAGCTCCCTTTCGTGCACGCCAGGTGGCTTGAAGGAGAAGGGTTTGACTCTGATGCCTTTGAGCGGCGAGAGGGAAACCGCTGCTTGGAAGACCGAGATGGCCAGCTTGTGATTTTGTTCCGCAGCGACTGGAGCTTGGGTTGGGCCGAAGACAATTACAATAATTTCAAATTTCTAAAGACTGCCCCTTTACCTCGAAAGAAATTCTGAATCGTTTGGCAAGCCTGTAAAGTTATGGCAGCTTTCTTTTATTGAGTCATTTCAAAGTGAAGTGCACCAACGGAACTTGTTTCAGGGGGAAATATGTCGGGTTGGCGCAGTCTCTGGCTTTTCTTTTTATTAGGCATCGTTACGACAGCTCGGGCGGAGTCGATTTTTGACTTCGCGGCGACGTCGGACGAGGTTGAGCTCTCAATTCCAGCGAATCTTCCTCGCGAGCACGATTGGGAAGCGCTTCTGCGAAGACGCGAGCTGAAAGACTTTCGCATCGAAGTCAGGCTTCACGGCCCCTCGCCGTATGCACGTGATTCCGACACGCTTTTCATCCCTGCCTCAAATACAAAGCTCTTTACGGCAGGCTTGGCGCTTGAGCGCCTCGGACGCGATTATCAATTTGAAACGCGAATCGAATGGCATCGCCTCGACACTCGCGATGCGACCAAGGTCACTCAACTCACGCTTGTGGGTTCAGGAGATCCGACCTGGGGGCTTCCTGAACTCGGGGAAACTCTCTCTACCCGCGTCGACAGGTTAGCGGACCAGCTTTATTTGCAGGGAGTCCGGGAGATTCATGGTGAGATCAAACTTCGCGCATCAGACCAAAGGTGGAATTCCCTCTCTTATCCTGCAGGTTGGACGCAGGAAGAAAAAACACAATGTTACGGGGCTTTGCCGCAGGCCTTCAATCTTGATATCAATTGCGCAGCCTATATTGTGCGTGGGGTGGGTCGGGGAAGATGGGCCGACAAAGGAGTGGCTACCCCTGTTGAGCTTGCATTGCGCTCTGGGGAAGAGACGAAACTTTATGTGGCGCCGGTTGAAAATCAAAACGGGGTTTCGGTTGGGTTTCGCGTCACGGGAACCTGGAAACAAGGTTCTCAAGCCAAACAATTGATTTTACCCATCAACGACGTGGGTGCGTGGGTGAGAAATCTTTTCATAGAGTCGCTTAAAAAAAAGGGCATCCGCATTGTGACCGAACCGCCCGATCGTTGGAATGCCAAGGCATATTCGACGAGGCACTACTCACCAGAGCTTGAACAAGTCTTGAAACCCTTTCTCAAACAAAGCATCAATGTCATCGGTGATGCCCTGTTCAAATACATGGGTCAAAAGTTTGGCGGCGCGAATGAAGACTTGTGGCAAGCGGGGCAGTCGGTGATGAGCCGTTACATCTCTAATCTTGGAACTTTAACGGCGCGTGCACAGCGAATTCGACCAACCTACGGTTACTTCGCGAAACGCGTCTCTCTGGTCGACGGATCAGGGATCTCGCGAGAGAGCAGTGTGACCACGGGCGCTGTGATGACGCTATTGCAGGACTTAAAAGTGCGTGATGACTTTGACGTGATTTGGGGCGCGCTGCCGATTGCCGGGAAAGACGGCACGCTGGTTTATCGGATGCGCAATACGGCTGCGCACCAGGTTCTGCGCGCCAAAACGGGCACGCTTCGAGGTGTCTACAATCTTTCAGGATACGTGCCGAAGTACGGTGCTAAAGGAGAAATCCTTGAATACTTTCCATTTGTGATCTTGAGCAAGACGACACAGAAGTATAAAGCGGCGGCAAGATCCGCCCAAGACAGGGTAGGCGCCGCGTTGGCCGAGATCGTGAACGCGAAAGTCAACGCTCGCCGATTGGCCATCGAAGACGATGCGCCTGCGGAAGGGTGTCTGCGCATTTTCGATGAAACTTGCGATGCGATTCCCCAACCCTAGGCGGCAGGCAAAAAGCAGCTCTAAAGATCAGGCAGAAACCAGAGGCACAGCATCGCGATCAGCGTGGGAATGATTGCGAAAACGAAAAGCCTTCCCGCGCCGATTCCATCCGTTCCGAAACGATTCTTCAAGATACCGTAACCCACGGGGTTCGGGGCATTCGCGATCACGGTAAGGCCACCTCCTGCGACAGCTCCGGCGACCAGGCTGTACTTCAGCGAGTCAGAAAGCCCTGGTACTTGTGAGCCCAGGTAAGTCAGTGCCGCGTTGTCGGTAATGGCCGTGAGTGCGGTCGAGCCTAGGAAAAGCGGGAGCAAATCAAGTTGAGTGAGCAAGGGCTCAAGCCACCACCTCTGGAGATTCCCAAGAACAACAAGTCCACCCAGGAAAAACGCGACCAGCAGGCTTTCCCTCAACTGAATCGGATCTTGATGTTCTTCGGTGACCCTGGTGAGGCCTAAGAAAAAAAGAAGCAATCCCAAGACAATCACCAGGTGGTGGGCCGCTACCACGGTCACTAATAAGAAAATCAGATGGAGCGCGATCAGCCAGTGGGGGGCTGTTTGAGTAGAGCGCAACGGAGCGTCTTTGGCTGCAGCCAGTTTCGAGAGTTCTTTCCTAAAGACAAAAGCAACCGCGCCCGCGTTGAAAAAAACCGCTAGCACTGATTTCCAACCAAAGTGGGTGAACATGAAATTCAAGTCCCAATTCCAAGTGCGCGCGACCATGACTACAGGGGGCGCTGCGAACTGAGTGAGCGTGCCCCCGATCGAGATGTTCACGAACAGCGTCGCCAAAGTAGCGTACTTGAGGTTGTCAGAGATCTTGCGGTCGTAAAAGTTCTCTTTAAGGAGAAGCGCCGTCACAGCCATTGCGGCAGGCTCGGTGATGAAGCTGCCTAGAAGAGGTCCTATCGAAAGAAGTATGGCAAACAAGGCTAGCTCTCGTTTGAAAGGAATCAACCTTGCGATCGTTTGCATCACCATCCGGGCAAGCGCAAGCACGGGTCGTGTAGCCGCGATCGTCATGATCGCGAAGACAAAGCCAGGCTCCGTGAAGTTCAGGCCTTCAAGGTATTCCACTGCATGGGATGAGCCGGCGGTGAATGTGATAGTGACAAGCAAGATCCCGGCCCAGAGCCCGAATACGACTTCAATTTCTGAAATCAGATGAAAAAAGTTTTCCCCCACCGAGCCTTCAGGGTACTTGTGGGCGAAGTGCCGGATCCATTTTGCGCTGAACGTATGGGCGATCGCAAGACCAAAGAGGACCGTGCTGAGATATTCAACATGCCGTGGCGTCATTGATGGCCTTCCTTTAAACAATGAAGTGTTTTTAAATCTCTAGATGCTTTTTCGTATCGCCCGCAGGCATCGACCCTGCACCAGATCGAAACCATGCGACTTGAAACCACTCTCTGATATTTCAGGGGATCGATTCGTTTGAGTTGTTCCGGCATTGCCTCGCTCGCGTACAAACTCAGCCGTTCCCACGTAGAGACGGCAATGAAATCTTCAAAGGCCTGGTCAGCTGTTTGAAAGAGATTGGCGGTCTTCCTATGGGCAAGATGAGGATGGATCGAACTTTGCGTAAGAACACTTGCTTCTTGAGGGATGAGATTAACCGCCTGTTGCAGGCAATGGTGGCCGTCTGTCGGCGCGTACTGACGGATCGACACAAGGGGGCTTCGGCCATAAACGCAGAACAACGAGATCAGCGCGAGAACCGCGGCAGGTACCGTGCCCCACTGGTTTGACCTCAAACGAAATCCGATTGCCAGGGTGGCCATGAGAAAGGGCGTTAAGATCAGTTCGTAGTGGTATCCGATGCGCTGAGGAGTGAAGAGAAGATTCAAGGCGACAAGAAAGAGCGTGACTAAGAACGGCGCGGCCGTCTTTAGCGAGCGAAAGCTGACGAAGAAGATCACCGGAAACAAGATCTTATAAACGTATTTGAACGAACCTTGGTCAATCTTGGCTTTCAAAATCTTAATGAGGCTGTCGATGGGATTTGAGACGAGGTTCTTAAAAACCTCGCTCGTAGTGCCGCCTAAAGGCGAGAGCCTTCCCGCGAGGACTGATTGGCTTTCGCCTTGGAAGAAGCTGGGCATCACCCAAAGATTGATCATTGCGAATGCGGCAAGGCTAACGAGGCAAAGAGCCAAACCATGGCGTTTGTTCTTTTGCGCCACCAGCCAAATGCCAACGCCAAACAGGGCAAACGGCGCATTCTCTTTGACGAGAAGAGTGAAGGCGGCGAGGCACCAGAAGAGGCGCCATCGATTGGCGCGAAACGCGTAAACAACGCCAAACAGAAGCGGGATGAAAAATGCATCCTCTTTGAAGTCAAAGAGCATCGCCGAGCGCACCGAAGGGTGCATGAGGTAGAGGGTTGAAAGCAACAACGAAGGCAGAGGCTGGATTTTCTCTTGCCTGCCGATGAGGTAAACGAAGAGCGCTCCCGAGGAAACGAACACCGGCAGCAAGAAAAGAAGCCAATAAACGGAATCCCATAAACGGTAGAGTGGCGCGATAAGAGCGAAAATGGGCGAAAAGTGTTCGCTGAGGAGGGTGCCATTGCGTGAAATAGAGGATCCAAAAGCAAGCGCCGATTCCTTGAGGTGTGCCGTAGACCAAATGGCTTGGTCGGCAAAACTCAAGTCAAAAGCGTTTGAGTGAAAAGACTGGTAACGCCAGACCTGGGCCCAGGTGTAGAGAAGGGTGTTTGCGGCGATCAGAACCGCCAAGACCCGAAGGGGATCTAGTCTTTTCAGTTTGGTTGCAAGGTTTGCCGTTTTCTTTTCAAGAAAGGGCGAAAGCGCTTTGCCGCTTTTCTTGAAGTGCAAAAACGTCAAGATCAGCAAAGTCCAGCCAAAGAGGTCGACCTGAGAAAGTTCGATCTTTCCGTAAAAACCGCCTGTCACAATCAAGAGGGCGATCAAAATCCAGAGTGCTGTGAGAGTCGTAGACACTTTAAAGCTCTTCACGTGGAGGTTGAGGCCAAAAGTGCTCGGAAATCGCTCGTTCTATTCGCCAATTTTCCTCCCTTGGGTAAACCGCTGCTCTGGGCCGGGACCAACGTAAACTTGAACGGCTTTTACGGGGCCTTTTCCGGGAAGCACCCTGGCGGAATGAGGCACACTCGCCGGGATGTAGATGGCAGCACCCGGGCCTGCTTTTATTTTTTCACGCCCGATTTTCATCTCGACGTGCCCAGACTCGATGTACAGGATTTCTGCGCTTTGTTCATGAACGTGTTCGGCAACTTGAGCAGAGGCAAACAGAGTCAAAGTTGAAAGAGACGCTATTTTGGAGCCTGTCGATTCATTGAGATAAAGCCTTGCGGAACCTTTTCCGCCTAAGATTTCGTAATGGGGCGCATCTTTTTGAGGCACGACCCATTTGGTTTGGGCAAAAGCAAGCGTTGGGACCAAAAAGAATAATAAGATGAGGTGACGCACGTTCTGGCTTTCCTTCCTTTCATCGATTCTAGCTCGACTTTATCGCGGAGGCGATTCCTGGTTTAGGATAGCTTGTTTATTTACTTTGGTGGCCCAGGTTTTGTGCTAGCGCTTCCACGCGCGGTCGTTCAGGCCGCGCGTTCGACTCGAATCTCCGCGTGCTCTTGCGGTGCGCATTCCTTTCCGCAATGTCTGGCATACACCTTGGTGAATTCCGCTCCTAAGAACAAGATCTGCGCTGAGTAGTACAACCACAAGAGCACTATCACAAGCGAACCTGCCGCACCATAAACCGATGTCACACTGCTCTTGCCGAGGTAAGTTCCGATGGCGTATTTTCCTAGAGTGAAAAGCACGGCAGTAAAAGCTCCGCCTAGCCAGACGTCTTGCCATTTGAGCTTTACGTCTGGAATGATGCGATACATCGCCGCAAAGAGAAAAGTGACCACGCCAAATGAAACGCCAAGGTTTACAAACTGCCAAATAGAGGCCCCTCCCGGGAGAGCCTGGGTAAAGTACTTCTCTAGGGCGGCAAGCGCGGTTGAGATCACGAGAGAGGTGAGCAGAAGAAATCCGGTGCCTAACACGACAGCGAAAGCCCGAAAGCGTTTTTTCAAGATCCGTAAGAAGGGTTGGCCCGGCTTGGGGCGGACCTTCCAGATTTCATTGAAGGCGTCTTGCAGCTGGCCGAACACCGCGGATGCGCCCAAGAGGAGCGTGAAAATTCCGATCACAGTCGCTTTGACCCCCGACTCTGGTTTCTCGGCATTGTTCAACATCCCTTCGATCGCGGTAGCGCCGCTTTCGCCGATGAAGCCTTTAATCGTTCCGAGCAGTTCATTTCGAGCTACGTCTTCGCCAAACACGAAACCTGCAACTGCGATGCAAATGAGAAGAAGCGGAGCCAAAGAAAAGAGCGTGTAAAATGCAAGCGCTGCGCCTAGACGACCAGCATTGTCATCAAACCAATTGAGAAAAGTATCCTTGAGTAACCTAAAAGCGGTTCGAATTTTTGACAACATGGCTTGTCGTTGAAATGGCAATTTGCGTGCCGATTTTTTTGTTAGCCCTAGTTGCCCTATTTTTAACAGTTCAGCAAACGCGTCCGCACAAGGTCTAGCGCTTTTTGCGTGAAGTAAGTGCGGTTTTGTGCACGGTCAAGGCCGGGCCGGGCTCGCAGTTCTTCAACATGCAAGGGTTTGCCCGATTGCGCCAGGCCGATGTAACAAAGGCCAACGGGTTTTTCGGCCGTTCCTCCACCAGGGCCTGCAATCCCAGTGGTTGAAACGCAAATCATTCCTTTCGGATCCCTAAAAACATTGGTCTTGCCCGATGCAACCGCGGACTGAAGTTTTTTCAATGCATTTTCGGCAAGCTCGCCCGCTACTTCCGATGAAACGGCTCCGTGTTTCTCAATCAGCTCCAGCGGCACGCCGACAAGTTGGTGTTTTGCCGTGTTGTCGTAAGCCACGATGGTAGACCAGAAAACCTCAGACGAGCCGGAAACGTTCGTAAGGCGTGAAGCGATCATTCCGCCAGTGCAAGACTCCACAGTGCACAAGTTGTATCGCTGCCGTTTGAGTTGGGCGATCACGACCTCTTCAAGACTGCAGGGCGGTTCGCCGGGACGGGCAATCGAGTAGACTTCCTGACCCAAGATAGACGTGACTTGTTTGCAAAGGTCGTGAAAAAGATCGCGCTCCGACGCAGTTTGACAATCGGCATAAAGCGCAACGTGGTTTTCAGGAAAGTGAGTGCGATAGGTCATCTCAAAGCAAGCTGGAAGTTTTTTCTCAACGTTGGTTAATTTTTCCTGAAGCTTGCCCTCGGAAGTAAAGTGCGTCGACCAGGTCTGCACCAAAAACGGTTGGCGTTCGGGCAATCGCGGAAAGACTTGCTCCTTGAGCATTCGAGACATCTCACGAGGAACGCCCGGCATGAAAAACCAATGACGGCCATGAGCGATCAGTCCGAATCCCGGGGCCGTGCCTTCAAGGTTGCGAAGCGCGAAACACCCTTGAGGAAGCCAAGCTTGTTTTTCTTGAACCTTAAGCAGGGGTTTCCCCACGCGTTTAAAGAAAGACTCGATATGTTCCAAAGAGTGAGGGTCGAGGACCAATGGCACGCCTAAGAATTTCGCAAAAGCCTCTGCGGTGAGGTCGTCCGAGGTAGGCCCTAAACCGCCGGTGACAAAGATGAACTCGCTTCTGTTCGCCGCAATTTCAAAAGCCGAGACGACCCGATCGATTTGATCATCGACTTTTTGCCCGAAACGCGCGACGTACCCTCGTTCGTGCAAGGCCTGCGCGATGAAGCTTGAGTTGGTATCTACAACCCTACCATCAAGAATCTCACGTCCAATGGCTAAGATTTCGACAACTTGCTTCTCAGAGCTCATTGATTTGTTTTATAGTGCATTTCTCATGAACATTGAACAAATTTACCAGGCTCGAGAAAAATTAAAGCCCTATCTTAAAGCAACTCCTCTTGCGTATTCCGCGGAGTTGAGCCGCAAAAGAGGGAGGGATGTTTTCTTGAAGCTTGAAAGCTTGCAACCCACCGGGTCATTTAAAGTCAGGCCCGCGCTCAACAACATCGTTTCACAGTTGGATGAGGCGAAAAAAAAGGGCGTCATTGCCTCGTCATCAGGAAACTTTGCCCAAGCTGTCGCCTACGGAGCGAAACTTTTTTCATGCGACGCGCGGATCGTCATGCCCCAAGCGACCTCTGCTTACAAGGTCGAACGTACCCGTCAGTGGGGAGCAGAAGTGGTTGAGTGCGGAAACAGTTTCCAAGAGCGTTGGCAGACCACGTTTCGAATCCAAAAAGAGACAGGCAGGCTTTTGGTCCATCCTTATGATTCGGATCTGACGATGGCGGGGGATGGCACTCTGGCGCTTGAACTTCTTGATCAACTCGCGGAAGACTTTACGGTACTCGTTCCGGTGAGCGGAGGAGGACTGATCGCGGGAATCGCCGTCGCGCTCAAAACGCTGAGACCGAAGTGCCGCATCGTGGGGGTTCAGCCTGGGGTTGCGGGCGCCATGGCCAAATCTATTTCAGCTGGGCGACGCATTGACGTCGGAAGCTTCACCACATTGGCCGATGCGCTTGTTGCCGCTATCCCTGGCGAGAAGACGTTTCAGGTTTCAAAGGATTTCGTCGATGAGTTCGTTCTTGTATCGGAAAATGAGATCCGTGAAGCCGTGCGATTCCTGGCGCTTGAGCAGAAGCTTATTGCAGAGCCGGGCGCCGCAGTGGGTGTTGCAGCGCTTCTTTCAGGAAAACTAACGCAGCAAGCGCAACCGGTGATTTGCGTTATTAGCGGCGGAAATGTATCGACCCAGACCCTCATCGAATTGTTGAGCGACTTGAATTCCGGGGCCGCTCATGTCAGAAGGCTCCCATGATCCTCATCACCGGGGCCAGTAGTGGCATTGGATTGGCGTGCGCGGAAGCGCTTGCCGCGCAGAAGAAAGATCTCATCTTGGTTGCCCGGCGAAAAGACAGGCTGAAAGATTTGGCAGATGCCCTGACTCGGAAGCACAATGTAAAAGTTCATGTCTTCACTCTGGATATTCAAAACAGAAATGCCATCGAAAGTTTTGGCCAAGAGCAAGAGGGGCTGCTCAAGCGCGTGACAGTACTGGTCAATAACGCGGGCTTGGCCAAAGGCATGGAGCCTTTTCAAAAAGGAAAGATCGACGATTGGGAGCAGATGATCGACACCAATCTCAAGGGTCTTCTCTATCTCACGCGCACTGTTTTACCTCACATGATCGCGCGGAAAAACGGACACGTCGTCAACTTGGGTTCTGTCGCGGGCTATTGGGCATATCCGTTGGGAAATGTTTATTGCGCGACGAAGTTCGCGGTTCGTGGGTTCACAGAAGCCTTGAGGATTGATCTTCTGGGCACGGGCGTTCGCGTCACTGAGATCGTGCCTGGCCGCGTCGAAACAGAATTTAGTCTTGTGCGTTTGGGGAATGCCGAGGCCGCAAAAAAAGTCTACGAAGGGATGACGCCGCTTAGCGCCGCAGACATCGCGGAAGCAGTTGTCTGGAGCGTGGATCGACCCAAACACGTCAATATCCAAGAGATTGTGATTTATCCCACAGATCAAGCGTCGACGAACCACTATTATAAGCGCACGTCGAAAAACCGGAAGACCTGATCAAACCTGTGCTGACGAAACTTGAAAGACTCGACGCGAAACTCGGCCAAGACGGCGTCAATAAAGTCCATTATGAAAATATCTTGAACGCATGGTTTAAAGAAAAAGATTAAAGCTTTTCTCTTTCGAAATCCTTTCCTACAATTGTTCTTACTACAGCATGGTGGAACAACAAAAACTCAAGGTTCTTGTGGTCTGCGACCTCTCCTCGAGGCCTCCGCGCGATCAAGATTACAGCAGTGATCTTAAAAGCGAAGAGTGGGAAAGCGAGGCCGATGTCATTCGCTCCCTTCAAAAGTCAGGGCATGAGGTCGAGCTCTTTGGCGTTTACAACGACATCGGAGAGCTTTCTCATAAGATCGATCACGCAAAACCCGATCTGATTTTCAACCTTTCGGAAGCTTTCAGCGGAGACCGCTCGTTTGAACCGAATCTGCCCGCTTTTTTTGAACTCTCAAAAACACCCTATACCGGAGCCAAACCGCTAGCCTTGCATCTTTGCAAAGACAAAGCGCTCTCGAAGAAACTTGTCGCTTCTGAAGGAGTGCGCACGCCGAGGTTTGAGACTTTCCACTTGAGCCAACCCATCCAGCGGTTAAGGGAGTTCGTATTTCCGGCTTTGGTGAAACCCTTGGGGTTAGAGGCTTCTGCGGGAATTTCGCAAGACTCGCTCGTCTATGAGAGCAAGGCGTGCTCAGAGCGCATCAAGTTTTTGCAAGAACGTTTCAAAACGGATGTGATCGTTGAAGAGTACATCGAGGGACGCGAACTGTACGTCGGGGTTTTTGCGAGCGAAACACTTGAGGTCTTTCCCGCGCGCGAGCTTTTTTTTGAAGCGGTTCCGGAAGGCGATCCCAAGTTTGCGACGTTCAAGGCCAAATGGGACGACAACTACAGGAAACGTTGGGGCATCAAGAGCGGCCCTGCTCGCGGTCTTTCAAAGCAGCTCGTCGAGAACCTTGCCGAGACGTCGCGAAAAGTTTGTAGAGCCCTGAAAATCACCGGATACGCGCGCATTGATTTCAGGCTTGCCGCTCAGGATGAGATTGTTTTTTTGGAAGCCAACCCGAATCCATCGATCGCGGCGAAAGACGACTTCGCTCAGTCAGCCCGCGCCGCAGGCATCGATTACGATGAGCTGCTTGCGAAGATCATCGCAGCAGTCGATTGATCGCGTTTTCGGCCACTGCCGTGCTACCGCGCGCCATTTCGAGCTCAGCGCTGGTTTCTTCAAGCCTAAAGAACAGCTCTTTGAGCATTTGAAACAGGATGCGGTTTGCCGCGATAGGGTATCGAAACAAGAATTGCTGGAACTGGTCGCGGTGCAAAACAAGGATTTGCGCGTCTTCAGTGGCTGCAACGCTTGCCGTGCGGTGCACGTTGTGAAAAAGGCTCGCTTCACCGAAACAATCTTTCGGACCCAGCACTGTGATGACGGCGTCTTTTGTTCCTTTGGTCACATGGAAATGGCCGGTGCGGATGACGTAGAAGACATCGCTCACTTCACCTTCTTTGATGACGCGTCCTTTGTTTTTCACATTGAGGACCTCGAAGAGAGGGACCAAGAGATCAAGCTCTTCTTCAGTGAGATTCTCGAAAATCTTCACGGTCTTCAGGAATTGGCCGATTGAGGTCATTTCCTTAAGAATGAATGGCGTTGGGCGTATCCGTCAATCGATCTTAGGTCAGACTCGCTTAGCCCGAGGTACTTTTTGCAGCGGGAAAATTCTTCACCCAAGGTGACGCCAAAGATGCCCGGGTCATCGGTGTTGACTGAGACCGGAACTCCGGCGCTGAGCAGCCGCGGAAGGGGGTGCGAATCCCAACTCTCGACCGAACGGGTGAGTACATTGCTGGTGGGACAGGTTTCAAGAAGGATCTGGTCGCGAGCCAAACGCTTGATCAGTTCTGCATCTTGAATCGCTCGAATGCCGTGACCGATGCGTTTGGCGCCTAGCACGTCAATGGCTTCCCAGACGTTCTCAGCGCCTGCGGCTTCGCCCGCATGGATGGTGACAGGCAAGCCCGCATCTATCGCTCGTCGAAAAGGGACCGCGTAGTTCCTGCAAGGAAAACCGTCTTCAATCCCAGCCAGATCTACCCCGATGAAGCTCTCTCTATGCTCCAAGGCGAAATCCATCGTCTTTTCAGCGGCTGACATGCCGTAACCTCGGCTGACGATGCAAATCAATCCTGCTCGAACGCCGGTGGCCTCGCAGCCCTTTCGCATCCCAAGCAAGAAAGCATCGAGGCATTCTTTCCAAGACGAGCGGGCATATTCACCGGTGAAGGTGGGCGAGTACCGAAGTTCAATTTGGCTGATCCCTTCTTGAGCCGCATCTTCAATGGCTTCAAACGCGATTTGCTCCAGCACTTCGCATGTGCGCAGGACTTTCTGAAAAAGCACGAAACAATCCAAGACCTCTTTGAGTGAGTTCATCGGCTGGGTGATCCAAAATTTCTGTTTGATGTCTTGGACGGTTTGAAACTCGGTCTCCACCTCGAAGTGATGGAGCAATTTCAGCAAGGTCTCGGGTCTCAAGCTCGCATCGAGATGGCGGTGCAATTCCGTGTAGGCAGGTCTTATCGGTTTCACAACGGCAAGCTAACGAAGCGTTGGGCTCACGGCAATAAAAAATGATAAACTAATTTTATGCCAACAAGGGCTAAAGCAGCCAGGGTTCTGCTCTCAATGATTTGCGGTGTCACCGTGATGGGAACGGCGGCATCTGGCGCATCGCTTTCAAATGCCCCACCCTCGCTTCCTAAAGGCTATCATCCAGGAACTACGGAAGATTTGCGTAATGTCACTGAGCGTGACCATGAGCTCAGTGAGCTTGCGGTCGCGCGCGGCATGATTCATTTCAACGCAGAGCGATATATTGAAGCCGAAACGAGCTTTAAAGAAGCCCTCGGCAACGACCCTAGAAATTTCTTAGCCATGGAATACCTTGCGCTGATCCAAGAGCAAAGAGCTGACTTGAAGAGTGCCATCGCTTGGTTGGTGAAAGCCAAGCATCGCGCGCCCGAGGCCAGGTGGCCTGTCTTGAACTTTCAAATCGGAAGGCTCTATTACTTTCAGAAGAACGTTGAGCGCGCCGAGATTTACCTCAAGCTTGCGGTTGATCAGAACGTGCATGAGGTTTCTGCAAACTACCTCTTGGGCTATTTGTACTACACGCAAGAAAGATATCTCGAGGCCGAACGCTATTTGCACCAAGCAAAAGTGCGTGCGCAAAGCCACTCCGCCTCAGGCACTGAGCGGGCGATGCTCCAACCCGTGAACTATTACCTGGGCGAGGCTTACGCGCGTTTGGGTTTCGTGCGGTACTCAATTGCGATCTTAAGGCAGTGCGAATACGGCGAGAGTTGGGAGCTGCGATCAACGGCTTGGAAGGTCCACTCTGAACTCAATAAGCCACTGTTCTCTGCGAGCCTTGGCGTGTTCGGGCAATACGACTCGAACGTGATTTTGCTTCCAATCGATACGGCGCTGCCTGTCGAGTACACGAGCGAAGGCGCGATCGGCAGCGTCTTGATGGGGGCCGCAAGTGCGCAGACCAGCCCCGCTAAGCGTTGGATTTTTGGGGTCGAGGGAAATGGCTATCTCAACAACCGCCTCAATGGCTCGCTTGCCAGGTTTGACGTCTTGAGTTTGGGAGGCGCGGGTTGGGTGAACTACTGGAATCAGAAGGATTGGTCTTTAGTCGCGCGTTATGAGCTTGAGCACGTATGGCTCAATAGAAATGCTTTTGAGTCGTTCCAGAGCGCGCATGGCCCCGTCGTGAGCGCCGTCTATGCTCCGTTTCAAAGGTGGAATTGGGAAGCTGGCGCTCAGCTTCGAATCAACTCTTTTGCCAATGATCTGTTGACCGGGGCGGATCGTCGCAGCGGAGTAGCGTATGTCCCTTTCCTGCGGGCAAGCCTTAAGGCTCCGAATCCGCGTTTTAGGCCCACGCTCACTTATCAATATGAGCAAGACGAAGCCGATGGGGTGAACTTTCAGTCGCGCGCGCATGTTTTGTCAGCCGATGCGCTTTGGCGGGCTTGGGAGAAAACGCATCTTTCGTTGGGTTTTGGCCTTCGGTTTACAGGGTTCCCAAATCATCTTGCCGGAAGAGATGATCAAACCAGCGTCTACCGCGCGGGTCTCAATCACATCCTCAACTTGAATTGGATGTTGATCTTCGACGTGGTGCGCGTACACAACGGATCTTCGTTGCCTGATTTTTCTTATGATCGAACCACGCTCACGGCAGGTGCTACCTACACGTTTTAAGGAACCATGGCGAATCATAAACCTCTAAGGTTGATCTTCACGCGAGAGATCGTGGCGGGAAGTTGCGAGACGGGTGCAGGGCCCGTGGCGCGCCTGAAATCAGGCATGTGCCCAAAGGCAGCCGCGTTCAAGCTGAACTCACGGGGAGTGGTGAAGTTCCCGCTTGCCGAAGCAGGCCTGCGCTCAAGCGGCGGGTGATCGGTGTCAAAGGTATTTGCGATTTGCTGGGATTTGCCTTCTTGGTCTTCAGGTTCATGAAGCGGGGTGATCAATGCTAAACCTGTGCCCGGCAGTTGTCGCGGGCCGATCAGCGCGCGCGTTTCGGTGGCAAGGGCATTTACCGCGGGAGAGAGCTCTCTTGCTTTTTCCCTTAGAGCCATTTGGCTTAAAGGACGCACGTCCATCTCGGATTGAATTCCTCCAGCGCTTTCATTGGAAAAACTAACGCCGGGTCCAATCGCAACGGGCTGGTAATAAACGATTCCATCGGGGTTGTGTCTGATCACGTCGATCGAGAGTCGACCGTGAAGGGCGGTGAGCTCGAGTTTTGAGCGGGCGTCGCGCACAGGAGCGGCCTTTAAGACCACTTCCGCGCCTCTGACCTTGATCAAGGCTGAGGGCGTGGCGATCTCGTAGCGCTGGTTTTTCTTGAGCTCTTGAGGAACGATGTTGCGAATTCTTCCGTGAAGAACATTGAATTTCACGTTCTGTCCCGAGGAGGAAACCGCGAACCGCTCCACTTCAATCACCGAAAGCGGGCCAAGATCCATGATCGACCGGTCGCGAAATAAAATCTTCACTCTGCCGTTGCGGTCGCTTTGAATCAAATCGCCTTCAAAGATAGGGTCATTGGCTTTGAGTTTGCGAGAAGGGGCGTTGGAAACAACAAGCCGCGGGGCCTGCAGCGGGCTTTTCTTGATGTGTTTTTTTCTGGTGGCGTCTTGTTCGACCGTGATGACGTCTTCTCCTACGTCAGGCAAGTTGAGCTTGACTTGCCCGGGTTGAGCGACGGCCTCACCTTCGATCAAGGCCACGGTTCCGATGCGCGGTTTTAGAGCGGTCTGCGCGTGAGAGTCGAGCGATGCTGAAAGCAGCAACAAAGATACAAGGTATTCAGGTCTTGCTCGCGAGAGAAGGCTATGGAATCTCATACACTCCTACTCTATGCCAAGTAGGGTCGACAATATAGAGCAGGTTTGAGCCGCTAGTCGGGATGAGGCGAAATATTCCGGTCGGGAGCTTCAGGGCGGAAGGAGTTGCCGAGACCGCGGCTGAATACGACGTGGTCTGACTCGTGCCTCCGACGGCGTGAAAGTTCACATGGTTCGCGGAAAAGCCGGCGCCGGCGCTCGGGCGATTGTTCGCCGTGCTGCCCAGGTCGTAAGCCACGACCCTGGAATTTCCGGTGTCAGAGATGTAAAGCCTGTTGTCCGAGCTGCTGTACCAAACTCCGCGAGGAGAGTTCAAGGCGTACGCTCCGTTGGCCGCCAGAGTCCCGCCGTCGTCTGCGGCGCCAGCGGTGCACATGGCCGCTACCGAGGCCGCGCGATGCCCGTAACAGCCGTCAGAGGTTCCGTCCACCCCTCCAGATAAATCAAAATAATTTACACGGTGGTTGGTACGGTCGGTGACGAAGATCCCGGCGTTGATGATGGCATTGGTCTGAACGTAGACGATCCCTTCCGGCACGTTGAATTGGGTGGCGGTCGTTCCGGCGGCACCCGTGCCGATCGTGCTGGCTGCGGTGACCGGAGCCACCGCGGTAGTGATCGTATTGAAGACGAGCACCCTAAAGTTCGAGGCGTCGGTCACGAAGAGCCTGTCATTGGTTGAATCGTAGGCCACGCCCATGGGGCCGCTCATCTGAGTCATGCCATTGCCAGCAGTGGTCGAAACGAAGTCGCTTTGGCCGAGAACAAGGTCTGCTTGCAAAGCGTTGCTGATGGTTGACGTGTTGGTGGCGAATCGAAGTACGCGGTTGTTGCCTGAGTCGGCGATGTACAATCGTCCTGCGCCATCGACTGCAAGCCCTCGAGGCGCATTGAGCGAGTCAGCCCTGGGAGGAGTAGTGGCCGAAGTGCTGGCATCGAGCATTGGGATGCTCCTGAGCGAATCGATGACGGGTACGCCGATCACATTCACCGCAAACCCGGAACTTGGTTTCAAGGTTGTCGGGTTCAAACGGTAAACAAGCACGCGGTTGTTCGAGGTGTCTGAGACGTAGAGGCGATTGTAGACCGTGTCGGCGACAGCGTAACTTGGGGCGTTCAAATTGGCTTCATTCGGGCTATTTGCCGTTGCCGCGTAGAAGGCGGCCGCATTTCCATTGAAATCGCTGTGGCCAAGCACATCTGTCATGGTTTGATCGTTTCCAATGGAAGAAGTCGTGAAGATCGCGACCCGATTGTTTTCAATGTCTGATAGAAAGAGCCTGCCGGCGGCAGCGCTAAAGTGGAGCTGTCCGGGATTGTCATAGCGTCCAGGACCAACGCCCGCGGTGCCGCTTGAATTCCATTGCGAAACCAGATTGCCCGAGGTGTCAAAGACCTTCACCTTGTTTGCGGTAGCGCCAATGACTGAGGTCGCGACGATTCGAGGGGTGTTGGAAGCGTCGGTCACCACGGCGACTCCGGCGGGCGCCGAAAGCGACGGAGCCGTAGTTCCGTCGCCCGCGGTCGCAGTTGTGTCGTTGGCTTGGCCAATCACGCTTGTGATCGCGGTGGCGCTCGCAGTGGGAATGGGGTTCCAAACCGCAATGCGGTGAAAGCCTGTGTCGGCGACGTACATGCGGTTGTTCGTAAGATCAAGGCTTACGGCGCGTGGGAGTCTCAAGTTGTTGGCGTCGGTTGAGGGCGCCACGTTCATGCAGTCCCAAATACGTCCTGCCATGAGGGCCTCTCCATTGGCGCCGAGGTGAAAGCTCATGGGGTCACCCGTTACATAGGAAGTAGCGCTCGCGAAAACGGCGATTCTGCAATTGTCGCGGTCGGCGACAAAAAGACTGCCAGTGGTCGAGTTGTAATAGAGGCCCATTGGGGCTCTCAGTCCCGTCGTCACGGGAAATCCCACGGAATGGCTGCCCAAACCGCTATTTGCATTAATCCCCGTGTTGATCTTGTCGCTTTGTCCGAAGACAGCCGCTGCAGATTTATTAGAGACGCCGGCTGAGATGTTGAACCGCAAAACGCGGTTGTTACCGGTGTCAGAAACAAAGAGCGCGGTAGAGTCGCCGCTCACTGCGACGCCTGTAGGGCCGTTCATCGGCGTGTAAGTGACTCCGGCGCTTGTGACGTCGTTTGCTCCAACGATGGCGGAAGAATCAACAGAGAGAAAATTGGGTTGGCCGAAAACCGCAAGCGCTTTGCGGGAAGTGACCGAATTCGTGTTTGAATTCCATCCATAGACGAGCACTCGGTTGTTGCTGGTATCAGCCACGAAGAGCCTGCTTGAGTTTACGTCAAGTGCGGCTTGGCCTGGTGAGAACATCCCAACCCCCAGCGGAAAGTTTTCTCGAATCGTCGTGGTGCCGGATTCGTCAGCCAGATAAGAGCCGTCGGGATTCAATCGCCCCAGCGTGGTCTGGCCCAAGAGACTGTCGATGTAAACATAATTTGTTGTCATCGGCGCGACGTTTCCGGCGAAGTCTCGCCCATTGATGATCACCGAGTGGCGGCCTCCTCGGTTTGATGAGGTAAAGTCTAAGATCGAAGGGCACGCGGCGAAATCAGCGTCATCAATAGAACAGCTGAGCGAACCAGTATCAGGCTCTTCACCTGCCCCGTCTGTGAGCGTCGGAATCGCTGCCTGCGGAGAAGCAGCATCCGTCAGTGTTCCGCCATAGAGCCATCCGTTGCTGGGAGTAATGCTTCCCGCCGGCGCATTGGTTTCAAAGTAAACGGAGGTCGAGACATCGGCGCCAACATTTCCGGCCGTGTCGGTAGGCCTGAAATCAATCGTATGTGTGCCTGCCGTGAGTGTCGAGAGCGCACAAGCAAAGGTGCCGGCGGCGGAATTGCTTCCGCACGATGAAAATGCGCCTCCGTCGACTCTAAATGTTACTGATCCGCCTTCGTCGAGAGCTACGACGGCAGTGGGCCTTGATGAGTTGACGTAATTCACGCCAAGGTTCGCGCCGATCGTCGTGCACCGGCTACCGGGCAATACGCTGTTGAGGGTCACGGTAGGTGCCGTGTTGTCGCGGGTCCAGGTGAAAGTGGGCGGAGCAGGATCGCTGTTTCCATAAGTGCTGTCGGTTGCGGTGACTCGAAACGAGTGTGAGCCGACCGTGCTCGTGATGCGATGAACTCCATAGCCTGAGCCGCTGCCATGGGTGTTGCATGCGCCTTGGGTGCACGTCACTTCAACTCCGTCTTCATAGCACCTGAAAACGGGCGACTGCGCTGTGGATCGAAACCCAACGCACAAGTCGTTTGTATCCGATGTGACCGCGCCGCTTGAGAGGCTTGTGACCTCGGTACCTGGGTTAAGCCTGACGTAATCAATGAATGTGGAGGGAGAACTGACCGATCCGCACATGAGGGGCGACGTGCCGGCGGCGTAGGTGAGCGTCATGTCGATCGTCATTTTTGAACTCAAGATGTCGAGGGTTCTTTGAGCGAGCAAAAAACCAGCGCTCCTGGCGCCAGGAGGAAGCTCTCCAAGAGGAAGGTTGATCAGTTTGGTGACATCAGGGCAACTTTCAGATCCGGCGAATCCCCAAATTTGCACGAGGCGACCTGTGCCCATCGGAACATCAACTTCGAGTCTTCCACCGCGGCCTACGAAGCCCGCCGATGCGCCCACCTGAGCCATGCCGGCGCAGCCGCTTTGCGACTTGATGCCCCCGCCAAGCACGTTGACTGCGAAACAATCAAATTGATCAAGGCCCGACGGCGCTTGGCTTGAAGCCGCCGTCGCTGCAAACCGCGTTACGCTCGTTTGCGCTGACGGAATCGTGATGCCGACCCGTGATGTACCATTTGAACTTTGACTGCTTTTTGATTGAGAAAATAGGCCGCTAGGTTTGCACCCCACTGTTGCAACAAGTGCGAGACCCACAGCCACTGCTCTGCAATCCACCCCAATACCCCTCTTGCGTTTTTTTTGCTCACAACCAACCCCTATCCATGTGTACTTTATTATTTTAGTACAGTTTTAAGAATTGTTGACTTTTTTTGTTTAGTAAAGACAAAAGGAAGTGCTTGGAATCATTGGAGTAGGTTGAATTTGCCGAGTGATAGAGAGGTCTGAAAGACCTGATTCGATCAACTATAGATGCGATAGCGAGATGCAGTCCTTTAAAAATTAGCACCAACTTCGTTCTGAGACAGAGTCATCGCAAGGCTTCCATGGGCACTGCAAATTCCCTTTATTGGCCCTGTTTTATCGGAAGCCGCACTCAAAATTCCTTCGACTTCGTTTCGTGAGGTTAGGCCGGGTACTTCAATATTTTCTTCCGGAATACTCAAACTGATCGAACCCGAGCCAGAAAAACTGCCAATTACTCGCACGAGCCGAGCGGAACCGTTTGGATCGACAAGAATGAAACCCCTTCCTTCCAGTTTTCCGTCTCTGCCTGTTGATACTTGGCCATCACTATAGATCTGTATAGATTGTCTTGCGGTTGCGCCGTAGGTGATCTTGCACGAAACGATCAGTTCGGCGGAATCATAAGCGTATGAAGCGCTTGAGACAATTACGGAAACAGATAAGAGCATCAATATGATCTTTTGCATTTTCAATCTACCTCGGTGGCGGATGTATCATAATAAACTAAAACAGTCAAATATTATGAATAAGCACAATACGCGAAGCCAATAGTCATAGTGGCTCCTCTTTAGAGAAAGAGGTTCTAACACATCAGCCCGAGTTCTACTTTTTCTCTAAGGGCTTAACCAGAGTGATCAAGTCAGAAAACTCGGCGCGTGCCGAGTTTTCTCTTTGGTATCCGAAAGTGCCTAAGGTCAGAAGAGGATAGCTTGACACTTAGAGCACGACTGCAAATCGTAAATAAATGTCAGTTTTTGAACTCGTAGGCAATCATTTTGGGCGTGGAAAGCGGAAGGGCTCAAGACGCCTCTCCGCCCGCCACATTATCAATTATTATTGTTGTACAAGCTCCCGATCGGCAAGACTCTGAACCATCTTGGGTTGATGCCGTGCAAGTCAGAGCTGTTCAATACACCTGAATTCCAATACGCAATGGCTTCATCAGACCCATCAGCGTAAAAACTCAACGATCCTGAATAATCACCAACGTAAGCGCCGTACTCTTGAAGAGCGCGTGCGATGATTTTTCCTGATCGCGAAAGGGGCAGTGTGTCGACATTAATTGAAGGATCAAGTTGAATCCTGCCGCCGCAAGGAATGCCTTCCGTGGGTGAGATCGCAGGAAACGTCGCTTGCGCAGTGCTTGCAGGTGGCTTGAAGTAACGAGAGCGGATGCCCGGATATGCAAGCACCAGCGCGTGATCAATTCGGCCTGCTCTGATCTCGTCTGCTCTGATGAGCCCCGCAATGAGCGGAAACCCGCAGGCGCGGGCTCCGTGCGAGAGATACCAATCGGGACGATCGCCCGTGGGCGGGCGAACCCCAGAACCCGCAAGGTCTGTCGTTGCGCACACATTGCAGCGCCACGTTTCAGAGTTGAGTTGTTGAGCCTGATAAAAATCCCATGAGAGATTTCTTGAACGATCTACGATCAGCATGCTTGCATCGGCCTGCGGATCCGCAGCAGCGGTGCTTGGGATCGGCACACGATTTCCAGAGCCCATTACAAATCCCTGACCAGCCACCGTTGTGACCTCTACCGTTTTCAGCGGTGTTGAACTGGTTGCGTTGTACAATGGTATGCCCCAAGGCCTGATGTTCACGTTCAAGTTCGGCCATTGAGAACTTGTTGCAAGTCTCTCGATCAAATAACTTGATTGCGTATCAAGCGCCGGGGTCGCCCCGATTTTGGTATTCCAAGGACTTGTCGAGTTGAACGGACGCCATGCGCCAGCGGGACTCGGACTTGGGCTTGATGAAGGAGACGGACTTGGCGCGACACTGGGTCTCGGAGTCGGCGTCGCACTCGGAGCTGGGCTTGGTGAAGAACTTGGCGCTGGTGTCGGTACCGGGGTTGGTGCAGTGGTTGGCTGCGGAGTCGATGTGGGTGCTGGCGCCGGTGGCGGGGAAGGTTTTTTCCTGCCAAAGGCCAGGGCATCGGAAGTGATGCCAAGTCCTAAGGCCAAAGCCGTTAAACTTGTTGTGATGAGAGAAGTGCAGCCAACCCAATTTCGGGATGCTGTCTTATTTTGACGAGTGAGCAAAGGCGGTTGTTTCATCAATGATGTCCTCCCTGACCATTTTAAAGGTGTGAATACGCGGCTTAACCGTCCGGGGTTAAGCCTGGATCGACGATTTTAAACGAAGTAGTAGGGAGGACGCAAACCGCGCCGCGGGAATTGCCGCCTGTTTTTAAAACGACGTGAAAACGCCAATC
>JBFMCE010000061.1:0-23606 GCA_040754655.1 Bdellovibrionota bacterium
CTTTTTTAAGGGATGGGGCATCGAGCTAGCTTTGCACAAGATCACTCTTGCACTAGGTTTGCCGCAGGCGGGCTTAACTGCTGAGTTCGGAATGGGATCAGGTGTAACCCCGCCGCCATAGACACCCCAAAGTTTGTGACAGAAAAAGACAGAATATGGCTAGTAGAGCAGACAAGCGATAAAGGAGCGAAGGTATGTTTGGTGTTTGTTGTTTATAAACAACGGAACAACAAACAAGGAGAAAAAAACTAAACTACTAAGCAGGAACTAAATAAACAACACAAGGTATAGAAAAGGCGCATATATAATACGATTGATTGTATTGATTGGTATTGATCCTCACTCACGGACACCTCACATTATGACGTGTTCATGAGAGCAGGATTTACGCCTCTTTTTTATCAACTCCCCCAACTCTTCTTGCGTACTGCCTAAGCATGCAGAGGAGAGTGGAAGAGGGATAGAAAAAGAGATTAAGCCTCTCGTCCGATTAGTACAGGTCAGCTGAGATGGTTACCCATCTTACACACCCTGCCTATCAACCTTGTCGTCTACAAGGGGACTTCTGGAAGCCATTTTGGCTTCGGGAGAACTGGTTTTGAGGCGAGCTTCCCACTTAGATGCTTTCAGCGGTTATCCCTTCCGAACATAGCTACCCGGCGTGTGCCACTGGCGTGACAACCGGCATACCAGAGGTTCGTCCGTCCCGGTCCTCTCGTACTAAGGACAGCCCCTCTCAATTCTCCTACACCCACGGCAGATAGGGACCGAACTGTCTCACGACGTTCTGAACCCAGCTCGCGTACCGCTTTAATTGGCGAACAGCCAAACCCTTGGGACCTGCTCCAGCCCCAGGATGCGATGAGCCGACATCGAGGTGCCAAACCTCCCCGTCGATGTGAACTCTTGGGGGAGATAAGCCTGTTATCCCCGGAGTACCTTTTATCCGTTGAGCGATGGCCCTTCCATACGGGACCACCGGATCACTAAGACCTGCTTTCGCACCTGCGCGACTTGTTTGTCTTGCAGTCAAGCTCCCTTATGCCTTTACACTCTACGGCTGATTTCCAACCAGCCTGAGGGAACCATCGCGCGCCTCCGTTACTTTTTGGGAGGCGACCGCCCCAGTCAAACTGCCCACCAGGCATTGTCCTTAGGCCAGCTTCATGACCTTAAGTGAGACGTTCAGATCGTCAAGGGTGGTATTTCAAGGTTGCCTCCACGCAAGCTAGCGCCTGCGCTTCAAAGGCTCCCACCTATCCTACACATGACAACCCAAACGTCCATGCCAAGTTACAGTAAAGGTTCACGGGGTCTTTCCGTCTTGCCGCGGGTAAACGGTATCTGCACCGATACTCCAATTTCGCTGAGTCTCCGCTCGAGACAGTGGGGAATTCGTTACGCCATTCGTGCAGGTCGGAACTTACCCGACAAGGAATTTCGCTACCTTAGGACCGTTATAGTTACGGCCGCCGTTTACTGGGGCTTAAGTTCAGAGCTTCTAGTGGTAAACCACTATGACCCCTCACCTTAACCTTCCAGCACCGGGCAGGCGTCAGACCCTATACGTCCACGTTTGTGTTCGCAGAGCCCTGTGTTTTTGTTAAACAGTCGATACCCCCTGGTCACTGCAACCCATTTCGCCTTCGTCTGTACGACTACAACTACCATGGGCACACTTTCTTCCGAAGTTACAGTGTTAACTTGCAGAGTTCCTTAAGCGGAGTTCTCTCACGCGCCTGAGATTTCTCATCCCGCCCACCTGTGTCGGTTTCCGGTACGATTTCTAAACTAGCTCGCTACGTGGGTTTTCTTGGAAGCTTGGCATCAGCCACTTTATGAGTCTTTAGACTCTCGTCATAAGCTCTCGGTGTTGGGTCTTAAAACCCGAGCCTAGGGATTTGCCTCCAAGCTCCACCTACTGCTTTAAACCAGCTATTCCAACAGCCGGCTGTACTTAGCCTTCTTCGTCACCACTTCGCTGATAACGCTAATCTACAAGTGCAGGAATATTGACCTGCTATCCATCGCCTACGCCTTTCGGCCTCGGCTTAGGTATCGACTAACCCTGAGCGGACGAACCTTGCTCAGGAACCCTTGGGCTTACGGCGGAGAGGATTCTCACCTCTCTTATCGCTACTCATGCCAACAGCAGCTCTTGTGCCACCTCCAGCAGTGCTCTCGCTCTGCCTTCTTCAGCATACACAATGTTCCCCTACCCAATTACCAGAGACGACACTCTAGCAATTGACGCATCTTCGGCTCATGGCTTGAGCCCCGTTACGTTTTCGGCGCAGATCCACTCGACCAGTGAGCTATTACGCTTTCTTTAAAGGATGGCTGCTTCTAAGCCAACCTCCTGGTTGTCAATGTAGATCCACATCCTTTCCCACTAAGCCATGAATTTGGGGCCTTAGATGGCGCTCTGGGTTCTTTCCCTCTCGACGATGAAACTTATCTCCCACCGTCTGTCTCCCGCATATAACTTATCGGCATTCGGAGTTTGATAGGGGTTGGTAACCCGGTAAGGCCCCTAGCCCAGTCAGTGCTCTACCTCCGATAGTCTAAATGCGAGGCCATACCTAAATATGTTTCGGGGAAAACCAGCTATCACGGAATTTGATTGGCCTTTCACCCCTACACACAACTCATCCGGGGGCTTTTCAACGCCCGACGGTTCGGTCCTCCACGCCCTGTTACGGACGCTTCGTCCTGGTCATGTGTAGCTCATCCCGTTTCGGGTCTACCGTATGCGACTTCTATTTGCGCCCTATTCAGACTCGCTTTCGCTTCGGCTCCGGTCCTTGATTAGACCTTAACCTTGCCACACACGGCAACTCGTTGGCTCATTATGCAAAAGGTACGCGATCAGGCTTAATCCCCATTATAGAGAATCAACGCCCTCTCACCGGTTGTAAGCACACTGTTTCAGATACTATTTCACTCCCCTTATCGGGGTACTTTTCACCTTTCCCTCGCGGTACTGGTTCACTATCGGTGACTAACACGTATTTAGCCTTGGATAATGGTCTACCCAAATTCATACAGGATTCCACGTGTCCCGTATTACTTGAGAATCCAAACCACGCAGCCCTGTCCTTTTCGCCTACGAGACTTTCACTCTCTATGGTGGGCCTTCCCAGACCCTTCGACTAAAAACAAGGTTTCTTACTGCGCGAAGCTCATGTAGAAGCCTCTGCTTGAATCTCTTAACCCCTAGATCACAACGCCTACACGCTTATGCATGACCTAGGTTTAGGCTCTTGCCCGTTCGCTCGCCACTACTAAGGCAATCTCGTTTGATTTCTATTACCTGCAGGTACTAAGATGTTTCAATTCCCTGCGTTCGCTTCCTCACGCCTACTTCACTCGGACGTGGGATTTAGAGTGTTTCCACTCTAAGGGTTGCCCCATTCGGACACCCACGGCTCACAGCCTGCTTAGCGGCTCCCCGTGGCTTTTCGTAGCTTTCTACGTCCTTCTTCGCCGGCTAGTCCCAAGGCATCCTCAGTGTGCCCTCTTGTAGCTTAATCCGCCTTTTCTATACTTGTATCGTTTAATTAGGATGAAGATTATCTCGTGCTCGATATTGATCACTTTTGTCTCAATTGATTACTCGAGAACAGATTATCTGTTTACCTCGCTAAAGAAGCTGCTCTCTACCCTTGCGCTAAAAACGCATGCCTTCGCACACGCCCTCTGCTCAAAAATATCAAGAAACCTCTTCGCTTTGTATTGATGTATTCATTTCTACTCTTCGCTATCTTTTCAACTACGCTCATTTATGTATGTGTTTATTCGCATAAACTTGCTCGTCTACTCTAATAGCCATATTCTGTTGTCAAAGATCAAAGTCACCCGGGCTTATTCCCTCTTCGTCTCGAAGGCTCCAAGTAACCCATAAACTAAACTCAAAACTTTTTTGGTGGGCCTGGGAAGACTCGAACTTCCGACCCCACGCTTATCAAGCGTGTGCTCTAACCAACTGAGCTACAAGCCCTCACTGTCTCTCTCCTCTGCCCCTTCTCTGGGCCCTAGGCGCGACTTGTTCTCTCAAAACTAAATAGGGAAATAATGTCCAAAAAAGATCGAATAAACTGTAAGTAACGAATAATGAATAATGAATAATGAATAAAAAAATGAACTCAGTCAAAATGTGCACCGTATAGACTTCGTTAATCACCCAAAACCCTGACCTTATGAACTCCAAAACACTCTTCTTAAAACCCTAAGTAAACAAAACAAACGCTTCTGGTCCTAAAAATATATGAGCGCTCTGGTCTTTATCGTTCCTTAGAAAGGAGGTGATCCAGCCGCAGGTTCCCCTACGGCTACCTTGTTACGACTTCACCCCAATCACTAGCCCCACCTTCGGCGCTTGCCCCCTTGCGGTTGGCAATTGCGACTTCTGGTTGAGCCAGCTCTCATGGTGTGACGGGCGGTGTGTACAAGGCCCGGGAACGTATTCACCGCGGCGTGCTGATCCGCGATTACTAGCGATTCCAACTTCATGGAGTCGAGTTGCAGACTCCAATCCGAACTGAGATAGGCTTTTTGAGATTGGCTCCGTGTCACCACTTCGCTACCCTCTGTACCTACCATTGTATCACGTGTGTCGCCCTGGATATAAAGGCCATGAGGACTTGACGTCATCCCCACCTTCCTCCGTCTTGACGACGGCAGTCTGTTTGGAGTGCCCACCTTAAATGATGGCAACCAAACACAGGGGTTGCGCTCGTTGCGGGACTTAACCCAACATTTCACAACACGAGCTGACGACAGCCATGCAGCACCTGTGTCCACTGTCCCTTGCGGGCCATTTACATCTCTGCAAACTTCAGCGGCATGTCAAATCCAGGTAAGGTTCTTCGCGTTGCTTCGAATTAAACCACATGATCCACCGCTTGTGCGGGCCCCCGTCAATTCCTTTGAGTTTTAGTCTTGCGACCGTACTCCCCAGGCGGGATACTTATTGTGTTAACGTCGACACGGCAGGGGTCAAGACCCACCACGTCTAGTATCCATCGTTTACGGCGTGGACTACCAGGGTATCTAATCCTGTTTGCTCCCCACGCTTTCGCAGTTGAGTGTCAGTTGCTATCCAGTTCGCCGCCTTCGCCTCTGGTGTTCCTCCCGATATCTACGCATTTCACCGCTACACCGGGAATTCCACGAACCCCTCTAGCACTCTAGTCCAGCAGTATCTAGCGCAGTTCCCAAGTTAAGCTCGGGGATTTCACACTAGACTTGTCTAGACCACCTACCTGCCCTTTACGCCCAATAATTCCGAACAACGCTTGCACCCTCCGTATTACCGCGGCTGCTGGCACGGAGTTAGCCGGTGCTTCCTCTAGTGGTACAATCACTCACCTGCTTTATTCAAACAGATGTCATTTTTCCCACTCGACAGGGCTTTACAACCCGAAGGCCTTCTTCACCCACGCGGCGTCGCTGCGTCAGGCTTTCGCCCATTGCGCAAGATTCCCCACTGCTGCCTCCCGTAGGAGTCTGGACCGTGTTTCAGTTCCAGTGTGGCTGATCGTCCTCTCAGACCAGCTACCCATCAAAGCCTTGGTAGGCCATTACCCTACCAACTAGCTAATGAGACGCAGGCTCATCTTAGCTCGATAGCAGTATTGCTACTGCCACCCTTTCCCGCATGTCACTTAACGTGACTTGCGCTCTATCCAGTATTAGCCAACCTTTCGGCTGGTTATCCCAGTAGCAAAGGTAGATTACCTACGTGTTACTCACCCGTGCGCCACTTTACTCATGTATTGCTACACTTTCACGTTCGACTTGCATGTGTTAGGCGCGCCGCCAGCGTTCGTTCTGAGCCAGGATCAAACTCTCATATTTAATCTTTATAGCCTCACTGCTCTCTCTTCCTCTCTCTTTCTCTACGCCTCCCTCTCGGAGAGGGCGCATACAGAGAGTTGGATTCATTAACAGTGAGAACTAAATCCTGTCTTGTTTTTCTTCTTCTTAATTATTTAAGCTTCAGGAATTAACGACTCTCTCGCACTTCTTAACTTACTTCCTTTTTTACTTACTTACTTCCTTACCTCTATACTTACACTTCTTCTTCTTCTTCCTTCTTCTCATCGTCTCCCTATTTAGTTGTCAAAGAACAAAACTTCGAGTCTTGGAGTAATGACATACTCAAAATCAAAAATCAATCTTCCAAAGACTCTTTTTTAACTTTTTCTGCCGCACGTCTTTTAACACGACGTTAAAAAAATGGTGGAGGTGAACGGGATCGAACCGATGACCTATAGCTTGCAAAGCTATCGCTCTCCCAACTGAGCTACACCCCCATGCAGGGCAGTATTTAATTTTCAAGTGCTTCGGGTAATTAGTTCAGATGGCTCACTCTAGTCAACATGAATTTTCGAATTTGCACAGCAAAGTTGCTTTCTCACTTTCACGAGCCGACCTTGTCGCCTCTTCAAGCCGTCAAGACACAATCATACGGCCTTGCTTCTAGTCTTTGACTGTTACTTTTAAGAATCCGCGCTTGCCTACTTTGAGCACGAAGCTTCCCTTATCCTTGAAAACAAATTTCGGATCAGAAATCTTTTCGCCATTCACTGACACGCCGCCCTGATCACAGAGCCTTCTCAGCTGAGAATTGCTCTCTGCAAGAAGAGGAACGGCGAGCGCAAGCAAGGAATTGACCGTAGAATGAGCTTTTGACAGTTCTACAACGATCTCTGGAACATTCTCAGGCACTCCGCCCTTGGCGAAAACCTTCTCAAACTCATCGGCCTGCCTGTCAGCCTCAATTTTGGAATGAAAACGCGAGACGATAATCTTCGCAAGGTTGATCTTTGCAGCTTTAGGATGAAGCGTTCCGTCCTTTAAATCGTGCTTTAGTTTTTCAAAGTCGCTAAAGCCCATTCCTCCGACGATTTCATAATACCGCACCATGAGGTCATCAGAGATCCTCATCACCTTTCCAAACATGTCTTTCGGGCCTTCATTGATGCCGATGTAATTGCCCAAGGACTTGCTCATCTTATTCACTCCATCGATGCCTTCGAGCAACGGGCCCATGATGATGGTCTGAGGAGTTTGGTCGTGCATGCGCTGAAGCTCGCGCCCAACCAAGAGGTTGAACTTCTGGTCAGTACCCCCCAATTCGACATCAGCTTTCATGGCCACTGAATCGTATCCCTGGAGCAGCGGATAGAGAAACTCGTGTATGGAAATGGGTTGAGAGTCTTTGAACCGTTTCGAAAAATCGTCTCGTTCAAGCATGCGCGCTACCGTATGCGTGGCCATGAGTTTGATCATCTCGACGGGGGTTAGCTTCCCCAGCCATTGGCTATTGAAGACAATCTTAGTGCGTTGTGGATCTAAAACTTTAAATACTTGTTGTTTATATGTTTCAGCATTTTCAGCTACTTCTTCCGGCGTGAGGGCTTTTCGAGTCTCGTTCTTTCCGGTTGGGTCTCCGATCATGCCCGTAAAATCGCCGATCAAGAAATAGATCTCATGGCCCATTTCCTGGAACTTCGCCATGCGGTTCAAAACGACAGTATGGCCTAAATGAAGGTCAGGAGCAGTGGGATCGAAACCTGCCTTGATCTTAAGAGGAATGCCGGTTTCGTGAGATTTCTTGAGCTTCTCTTTGAGCTCGGCCTCTAAAAGAATCTCAGCGGCTCCCAACTTGATGGTTTGAAATGCCTCTTCTAAATCCCAGCGCTTAGCCATGAAACCCTCTTAATCACTATAGAAAGCGTGAAACCCTTTTGATCGCAGTAGCCTGTCCTGATCGATCATCGACATCGATAATGACCCCGTGAAGGCCCGGCTGTCCTTCGGCAGGCTCGTAGCGTTGCGGCATCTTGCTCAAAAAGCGTTGGATGGAGCGCTCTTTTTTCATGCCAATCACCGAGTCATAGGGTCCGGTCATGCCCGCATCAGTAATATAGGCCGTCTTTCTGCCATTTGAGCCCGTAAACAGCCTTTCGTCAGCAGTCTGGACATGCGTATGCGAACCTACTACGGCACTTACGCGCCCAGAGACATAGTGGGCAAAAGCCTGTTTTTCAGAACTCGCCTCGGCATGGAAGTCGACCAGGATGCAATTCACGTCTAACGAGCCAAACCACTCGATCCACTTGTCACCGACGGCAAAGGGATCGTCGAGAGGGTCCATATGCACGCGGCCCATCAGATTCAAGACCCCGAGGCGTGCTCGCTCTGACCCCCTGCCTTCCAGCACAGCATGTCCCTTTCCGGGCACGGGGAACACAGGATTGTCAGGGAAGTTTGCTGGCCTGATCAGGCGCCTCTCACGCGCCATGAACTCACCTACGTCCCTTTTGTCCCAGGAGTGATTGCCACCCGTAATCAAGTCGACGCCCGACTCCAAGAGTTCAAGCGCTGTCTTCTCATCAATGCCCAGACCTCCAGCCGCATTTTCTCCATTCGCAATAACGAACGTGAGGTTTTCAGTCTTGCGCATCTCGGGGACAAAAGCCCTGATCACTTGTCTTCCGGCATTTGCAACTACGTCGCCTAAAAATAGAACTCTCATAGCCTTCTTCCAGTAAAGATTCTGTCTTCTGTTATCACACAATCGACTTGCCGGTCATGTTCTTCAAAGGGCAGCTCTTGCACGATCTGCATCTCATAGGCCAATCCGAGAAACCTCATAGTGCGCTGAGGGGCCTGCAACCCCCATTTCTTGATCGCCCGGTCATAGAAGCCGGCACCGTAGCCCAATCGATGGCCACTCAAGGAAAAGGCAACCCCAGGAACCAATACGACATCCGGGACCGACGAAACTTCCTCCGTTCGCGGTTTAGGTTCGCCGATGCCAAACTTTCCCAGCTGGAGTTCCGACCAGTCTCTCACCGGGTAAAAAGCAAGTTCACTGCTTTCCACCTTCGGCAGAAGGCAGATCTTTTGACGGGCTTTGAAAAATTGAAAGAAAAGCCGGGTATCCACTTCGCCACGGATGGGGAAATAAAGCGCGGCCGTGGCGTAATCTTGGGGCAGTAAGGTTTGGTGGTTCTCTAAAAAGTTTTTATAAATTTTGTTTGAGCGAAGATCAATTTCACCTGCGCTCAAAGACTGACGCTGGCTTAGAAGCTTGTCGCGGAGCGCCTGCTTAGAAAGCATCAGGACTTTTGACCCGTGGTTCCTAAAAGGCCGAGGATTTTTTTCGACTTCTCGCCCACCTGAGCCTTGAATGCGTTCTGCTTCTCAACCGCGTCCAAGTATTTTTCTGCAAGGTTAAGCGCCACGAGGATCGCCGCATTGTACGGAGAGGGAGTTTTTGAACGCGCAAGGGCCTTCTCTAGATTTTCACTCACCAATTCCGCGATCTTTTCAACGCGTTCAGGCGAAGCGTCAGTATTGAGCAGGAAACTTTGATCTAAAATCCGAATTGAGACCGATTTTTTGGATGCCATCTCTAAACGGTATAACTTTTATCAAGAAACTTAGTCAAGGGCTCAGGACCGACCTCTTCCTTAAGCAAGCCCTTCGAGAATCGTTTCAACAAACTCTTTTCCATCAAACGGAACAAGATCCTCAGGGCTTTCTCCTACGCCGATGAAAACGACTGGAACTTTCAACTCGGCCCCGATCGCGATCACGATGCCACCTTTCGCTGATCCATCAAGTTTCGTGACAATGATTCCCGTCAAACCTAAGTGCTGATGAAACTCTCGCGCCTGATTCAAGGCATTTTGACCTGTCGAACCATCGACGACGAGCCAAATCTCATGCGGCGCACTAGACATTGCCTTTGACAGCACTCGTTTCATTTTTTTTAGTTCTTCCATGAGGTTCAGCTTCGTATGCAACCTACCAGCGGTATCGATGAGACACAGATCAATGTTTCTGCTTTTCGCCGCTTGCACAGTATCAAAGGCAACCGCAGACGGATCTGCCCCTTCTTTTTGAAAGACTCCTTCCGCGCCCACCCTCTCAACCCAAGCTCTCAGCTGCTCGACCGCGGCCGCACGAAACGTGTCTGCGGCGCCAACCAAAACTTTTTTTCCTTGAGACTGATACCGCTGGCAAAGCTTCGCCACCGTAGTTGTTTTTCCAGCACCGTTGACGCCCACGACCATCACCACGCGAGGCGTTTCCAGTGAACGCGCCTCGGTCGTGGGAGGCAATTCGGTGACTCTTGAAATATTGCCTGGCCCATTCATGACGGGAAGCTGGGAAATCAAGATGTCCGAGAGTTTATTTTTCAGCTCGGTGCGAGCGGGAAGTTTGAGGCCAAAGGACTTCCTGAGATCAGCGACCACTCTCTCGGCGAAATCAATGCCGACGTCGGCCGTGAGCAACACTTCCTCCATGTCGCCAAAAAACTGCTCACCCTGAGACCCAGAGAAAAGCTTGTCCATCGTCTGCTGAAAAAACGCCTTCGTGCGTCCGAGTCCTTCCGAAACTCTTTGTTTTTCTGTTCTCAGCGGAATAACGGGCGCTTTTTCAGGTAGCGGTTGAAGCAAATCCTCAGCAGGAACCGGAGCGGGCGCCTCTTGCTCTTGGGGCCGCGCCACTTTGACCGGAGGAGCTTCGGGAAGCCGCTGTTTCGGTTTCTTTCGCAGAGCAATCGCCAAAACCGTGACTAAAACAAAAAGAAAGCCACCTAAAGCATATAAAATTTCTATCTGTTCCATATGAAGAACCGTTTTTCATGTTTAGTCGATTCGTGCAATATCTTAGTTATGAGAAAAAAGAGTCCCTTTCCGGGAAGCCTGCCGCTTTGGCTCCGGATCACCCTAGTTTTAGGGTTGCTGTCCTTTGTCTTCACAATCTTGGGAGCGATTTCGCCTTTTTTAATCGCACCCCTGCTTTTCTTGCTGCTGATCTTGTTTCCTGGGCCGGACGCCTCGCAGCCAAGGCTGGTACGCTTGATGCCTTGGCTCTGGACGATGGGATTTCTGATCGCGATCCTGCTGCTTCTTGCCCAAGAAACGGGGCATCGGATCTTTGGGCCTGATCTCGATCTTCCGAGCCGAACGGAAATGATCGCGACCGTGGTTTTCTTTCCGGCGTTGATCTGGAGTTTTTGGAAGCAGCACCGCAGCTTTCGGCTAATCTTGATCTTTTCAACGGCGGCTTCCATTGGAATCCAACTGCAAGCTTATTTCGACGGAGCCCAAGAAACCAAAGCGATGCTTGAGCTCATCGGAAACTTGTCGGCTGAACTTATCGCCGCGATCTACGTCGGCTCAAAATACAAGGGCTCTAACCCCTAGTTCGTTAAAGAGCTTCGACGATAACGGCGATACCTTGACCGCCGCCAATGCATGCGCTTCCCAAGGCATAACGTTTTTTTCTACGCCGAAGCTCGTAAAGCAAATGCGCGGTGATTCGAGTGCCGCTGGCCGCCAACGGATGGCCGATCGCAATTGCACCGCCATTGACGTTGGTGATCTCGCGATCAAGTTCCAACTCTTTCTCTACAGAGAGATATTGAGCGGCAAAAGCTTCATTCACTTCAACAAGATCCATTTGGGAGAGGGAAAGCCCCGCTCGTTTCAAAGCCTGCCTCGCCGCGGGCGCTGGTCCAATTCCCATGATGTGAGGCTCGACTCCGGCAATGCCGTAGGAGACTAGCCTTCCCAAAGGTTTTAGATTGTTTTTCCTCGCATACTCTTCGGTTGAGACCACCATCATCGATGCGCCATCCACGATACCGCTGGCGTTTCCCGCCGTGACCAATCCGTTTTGCTTGAACCCCGCCTTCAACTTCGCAAGAGCTTCGAGAGTGGTTGCGGGCTTAGGATGCTCATCTTTCTCGAAACGAACCGTCGTCCCTTTTTTATCAGTAATGGAATAAGGCGAGATCTCATCTGCGAACGCGCCGGCTTCTTGAGCCGCTTTCGCGCGCATTTGCGAAGACAATGCGAACTCGTCCGCCTGAGCGCGAGTGATGCCGTACTTTTCACCCAGGTTCTCGGCTGTCATGGCCATCGAACAGCTGCAATACGTATCGGTCAAGGCAGCCGTCAGGTAATCTTCGACCGGGGCATGTCCCATTCGATTGCCCCAACGCGCATTGCGCAGCACATACGGGGTAAGGCTCATGTTCTCAACACCGCCAACCAAACAAACCTTCGCATCTTCCGCCCACATCTGGTGCTGCGCTTCGACCAGGACTTGAAATCCTGAACCGCAGAGGCGATTCACGCCAAGTGCTGCGATCTCGATAGGAACCCCTGCTTTGAGCCCAATGTGACGAGCCACGCAGATCGCATCGCCGGTGGACTGCAGAACGTTCCCAACGATCACGTGCTCTACTTGATCTGCGCCGATCTTTGCCTGCTCAAGGGCGGCCTTCGCGCAACTTGCGCCCAGGTCAGAAGGATTCACGTCTTTGAGCCCTCCTCCAAAAGCCCCGAAAGGGGTACGCTTGGCGGACAAGAAAACAAGCCCTGAACCTGACGATTTCGTCATTTGTCTTTCTCCTCACTTGGAACTTTGTTCAATGCAATCTGATAGAGAAGGTCATAAGGATAAATGCCAGTCTTGTGTTTGTCATTCCACTCTATTTGAACGGCGTAACGTCCCACGGGTTCGACTCGCAAAGGCATGATATCAGTTCTTATCTGTTCTGCCTTCAAACGCCGCTCGCGGGTCCATTCATCAACGCATTCCGCACAGCGGCAGTGGAATCGAAGGTTGAAAAAGGAGACCGGCGTGACTTCTCCATTGTTCCAGGCGATCGTCATTTCAGAATTCGAACTTTTCCGAATTTGAGTGGGGACTAGGTTGTTTTTATCCATGGTTGCCTCTTTTTGTGTCACATCCCGACTCAATGGGCAAGTGTTGCCCGGAGAGGCGGCAAGCTGATTTGCAATCAATCGCGCGTAAACTTATCCTAGAATAGAAGGAGTTTTAAGGCATTTCTATGGACAGTCTTAGAACCGATGCACTCAGGACGGAACAGGCCAAGTTTCAGCTCGAGCAAAAACACGCTCGCGACGTTAAAGAACTTCAAGAGAAACAGAAGACGGAAGTCGAGCGCCTGGTTGATCACCACACTTCTGTGAAAGGTGAGCTTGAAAAAGCCTACAATCTAGAAGTTTCTATGACCCAAGATGAACACGACCGCAAACTTGAGGAACTGCGAAAAAGCCAGACTCAACAGCTTGCTGACGAGAAAATCAAGGGAGAACAAGAAGTCGAGCGAACTCGAAGCCGGTATCAGGAGCAGATCGCACGATACAAAGAAAACAGCGAAAAACAGCTTGAGGAATTACGCCGCCAGTCAGACGACTCGGTCGGCACTCTCAAGCGAGCACGCGAGCGCGGCAAAGCGTGACCCTCAAGGAGCCGCATGGAGGCGCCCTCAAATGAAGAATCGTGACCGTGGTGATGACACTCAAGACGACCGTGAAGAAATGATTCGAGTAGATGGTCGAGGCCAGGTTCTAGAGATGCTTCGCGCCGCGGATCCGGAATTTCGGGAAGTTTTGCTTCGTGGAATCGAGAAGCGAGACGCAAAGCTCGCCCGCGAACTCAGGAAAGCCCTGTAGGCGGCTCGAGCAAGACGCCATGCCGTAGTCCTCGAGAACTGATGATGATGTCTGGTTTACCGAAGAACTCCATGGCCGTGTAAAGTACAGCAACCCCCGCCACCATGATGTCCGCCCGGCCCGTTCCCATCAACGGATGGGCAGCACGTTGAGCTTGAGTCTGAATCGCCAAAGACTCATAAAGATCCCCTACCATGCAACGATCGAGACGATACCCATCGATGCGTTTTGCATCAAATGTTTGAAGACCCAGGGAGATGCCCGCGAGCGTAGTCGGAGTGCCCGCAATTCCAGTCCACTCTTTTTGGCGCAACTCTAATTGCAAAGAAAGATCAATGCCCTGCCACAACTGTTTGAGATGTCTTTCCATCGCCTCAAGCGAGCTTTTTTTGTATGGGTTTTCTTTCAAGAACATCTCAGTGGCGCGCACGCTGCCGATATCGACGGATTGACCGTAAACATCTTGGTTTTTTTCTGAGAAAGCCACGAACTCAGTGCTGCCTCCTCCGATGTCGAGGATGACAGAGTTTTTGGGCTTTTGAAAAGGCAGCAGCCCCCCTAAAAAACTGAGCCTCGCTTCAAGCGCTCCTGGGATGATCTGGACTCTTATGCCAGTTTCTGAGTAGACCCTGTCATAGAACTCTTTCGAATTGGATGCGTCACGCGATGCACTTGTCGCTACCGCATGCACCTTGGAAACTTTGCGTCTTTCGCAAATTTCCTTGTACTTGTGAAAGCACTTCAAGGATCTCTGCATCGCTTCGGGCGCAAAGCTCCGGTTTTGGTGCACGCCCTGCCCCAAACGCACGAAGTCGATATGATCCTCAACGACTTCCCCTATCCGACGCAGGCGAGAAGAGTTTGCCTCATAAGAAATGTCGGCCACCAGCATCAGCATGGTATTAGTGCCAATGTCGATTGCCGCTTCGTACAAAGGTCTACTCTTCTTTCTTTTCAGCGTCTTTGACTGTGGCTGTGGCTTTGGCTTTCTTGATCGGCTTCACGTCGCTCGCTTCATCACCAATGGCGGCGTCGGGATCAACAGTGGTGTTTGGATCTCCGCGACCCGCATGCACATACTTAAGCCGCAACTTCAACTGGTAGTTCTCTTTTTCGATCTTCTCAAGACGGTCTTTCAGGTAACGAACTTCCTCTTCCATTTCAGCGATTCGTTTTCCACGCTCGTGAGAAAGGGTGTAATAGCCTTCATCGAAGGTTTCGGTGTCAGGATTATACATTCCAACGCGCTGATCTCCGTCAACGAGCGCTTTGACGCGATACTTTCCGTCGTCACTCTTAACGGCTTCGATGACCTGAACGTCATAAGCTTTACCAGGATAGGCTTTGTCGGTCCAATACTTGGAAGCGCTGAGTTTTGCGCGATTCACATTCTTATCGGTACTGCATCCGAATGCCATCGAGAGGATTCCGATCAGGAATAACGCTCTAAAATAAGCTGGGGCTTTCGCTCTGTTCGTCATATTTCGTCCTCGACTCCTAAGTTTAACTTTTCCTTATCTTAACGCCCAAAGAAACCTTTCAAAACTCCTTTTACCTGGTCCGCCGGTTTTTGCGCGGGCTGCTGACTCCCGTTTCCGCCAGAATCTTTATTTCCCCCGCCGATGATCTTGCCAAGCCCTCCGGGCAACTTATCCCCCAAGGCTTTTTGCAGCGCCTGTTTGCCTTTCGTCTCAGCCGCACTTTGAGCAAGTTTTGACATCGTAGAACCCCAGTCAAACTTTGGTGAGAAAAGCGTTCCTGTGACTCGAGGAGACAGAGTGAAATGGCCGTAACGTTTGTCACGGGCGATCTCGCTGCCTCCCGTCATATTGTAAGTATCAATGAGGTCAAGGTTCAATTCCAGGGCGTAGTCTTTCAACTGGACTGCCCCATTTCCTTTCAAATCCATCCCCTTGTTGGGATGGGCCTTTCCACTGATCTCATTGATATTGAACCGTCCTGAGGCAAGAGCGTACTTCATGCGAACATGCTCGTACTCGCCTTTCCAATTCAACAAAGCATCTGAGACCTTCACCTTTGACTTTGCGATATCAGGAAGTTTTGCGATCACCCCATCTCGGATTTGTCTTCCGATATCAAGGGTCGAGAAAACCGCTTCTTGAATTTCAAGGACCCCGTTGCCCTTCCAAGCGCTCACGATATCGGCCTGGTTCAAACCCGGGCCCCCAATATTCAGGTTCGCGCTGATCACACCTTTGACGGTGTTGCGCGCAAACGGCATCTGGCTCTCGACCATTTTTTGAGTCTTTAGCCCCGTAACCACGAGATTCGTTCCAACTTCCGGCTTCACGGGCTTCGCATTGAAACTCATCCCTCCTTTAATGGAGCCCTCGAAAATGCGCATCGAAAAATCCCTTAATGAGAGCAACAAGTTGTTCAGAGCTAACTGACCCTTAATGCCATCAATCACGACTCCAGTGGACTTCATGCGATTGATCGAGAAATCAAATGTCCCAGCCGCAGCTGCTGCAATTGCATTTTCGCGCAGAGGCTTAAACATGGCATTGTAGTCGACCACCGGAGCTGCCGCCGCTTGCCCAGATGACCCCTTGGATTCAGCCGCCTGAGTCTGACTCTTTGCCTGTTCTTTCCTTGCTTCCGCCGCCTTTTCAGAAGCCTTGAGCAAACCATCCAGATCCATCACGTTTGACGCGAGGTTGAACTTGAACCTTGGCGCCATGAAATTCTGCATTGAACCCGAGAGTTTCACGTCGAAGTCTTTTGCGCTGAGATTCACAAGCAAGTTTTTGATCTCGTTGGTGGCGACCGACAACGCGCCATTGACCTCGAGCGACTGTTTCATCGACTCATGATTCAAACTAACCTTGTTGAACTTTATGTCAGACCCGTAGTCAAGCTTGTCCGTCGGCCCGCTTGCCCTGACCTTAAGTTCTACGATGCCGTTGAGGTCGTATTGCTTCACCAGTGGGGAAAGAGCTCCGAGCTTGGCAACGTCAATTTGATTGGACTGGGCCTTGAAATCAATCGTTGTCGACTCTGGGCTTGTCTTTCCTGACGTTGAACCATCGATAACGACGTCGGCCAGTCTGAGCTTCAAGGTTGGAAACGCGAATTGGTCTTTTCCAACCGTGCCGGCGAGATCAGCACCCAAGGCCGTCCCCTTCGCTTTTTGGAAACTACCGGGATAAACGATCTCAGCACCGTCCAATTTCAGTGAGGCCGTGAGATCAGCCTTTTCAAAACTTGATCCCGAACTGATGGCCTTAGCGCTTCCCTCAAGCACCACTGGTCCTGTCACCTTGGCGCCATTTTTCATCGCCAGGTCGAGGTTTGCGGTGATCTCAAAAGGTATCGTGCTTGAAGGAGATACATCCTGCAGCTTCACATTAAGGTCATCAACCTTATAAGCATCGCCGGTGATTTCATCTTTGTAGGCCAGTTTTGCATGTTGAATCAGGAAGGTTAACTTAGAGTTCAGCACGATCCCAGGGATCTCGGTTGAACCGCCATCCTTCGTTGGGGTGGCCGATCCAGAAGTAGTGGGCGCTCCCGAGGGGGAAGAATCAGCCGCAGGAGTTTCTTTCATCAAGGCCATTGCATTGAGCTTGCCGTTCTTTTGTTTAACCACATTGATCACAGGATTATTCAAAACAACTCTGAGCTCTGGGCGACCGCTGAGAATACTCAGCAGGGGAAGGTTAAGCCCTGCGTCTTTCACTTCAACCACAGGCCTTCCTTGCGCATCACTCACTTTAAGGCCATCGATGTCGACTTTGACTCGCCCCCACAGGCTCAAACCCAGTTTGCCAAGCTCTATCTTGCCATTGATCTTCTCATTCGCGGCCTGAACGATTTGGGGCCTATACTTGTCGACGTCCACAACAAGAGGAATCACGATGGCAGCCACGACTAGCAGGCCTAACAGGCCGCCAAAAACGTAAACGAGTTTCTTGAGAATTGATGATTTTTTCATAGATCGATTCCTTTACCTGAGTTCTTTTTCTTTGCCTGGCTTTTAGGATCGGGCCACGGGATTGCCGGGGATTCCTTTCGTTCCTTAAATTTGGTCGCATCTCGGTTCTGCTCGGTTTCCGAACCTTCGGGCTTCAAAACCGTTTCGAAGGCCAGCACTTGATCCGCTTCGCAACTTGAAAACCACGCCGGATGCTTCACATCAAATGATTCCTCAGCAGGCTCGAAACCGGGAGCTGTCACGAGCACGGCGTCTTCTTCAACATGCGAACTGGGATGCTCGCGAAGGGCGCCGCATTTGACGACTTGTTCTTGTTTCCATCGACCTTGGGAATCGGTCAGCGTTTCCCAACCGCGAACCTTCACCCAAGCATTGGGCACGGGCAAACCGGTCTCAGTAACGACTTTGCCTTGAAAAGTGAACTTCGCATGATGATTGGGAGACAACGCGAGACCGCCGCACGACGAACAAAACGCGATCAGCGCCATTAGAAAATAAGGTTTGTAGCGATAAAAGAACATGATTCTTTTGTCCAATCTTGCCTTTCCTCGAGCTTCCAACTTTTCGATCGGCCTGATTTTTCACTCACCTGGCAAGCCCAGTCCTCGGCTACGCGCCGAAGATCTCGCTGGTCTTTTTCGGTGCAATCCTTACGATCTTTGCAGCCCTGCCATTCTTCCACGAGAATGTAAGATTCCGAGCCGCCTGGGCAAACCGCAATGGCAATTTCTCCCGAACGGTCTTCATAAGGCTCGGCAGCCAAAGGCCCTTTCTTCACGATCTCGGGGCGCTTGAAAATCTCATAAGGTCCCTTGATCTGTGAAGACTTGAGATATCCTTTATGAATGAGAGCTTGAGCAAGATTCTCACGAGTCACCTGCTTCCCGCAACCACTCAATTTATAGACGGAATGGTATGTGTACTTCGGTGTGGCGCAGGATGAGAGGAGGACCGACGCCAGTACAACCAAAAGAGAAAGTTTATTCACTTGAGCTTCTTCCTTAAAAGTTCATTCACGACGCCGGGGTTTGCACGGCCTGCCATTTGTTTCATCACTTGGCCCACAAAAAATCCCATGAGTTTGTCTTTGCCTGACTTGTACTCGGCGACCTGACCTGCATTGGCCGCCAAGACCTGGTCGATCGCCTGCAGAATCGCCGAAGTGTCAGAAATCTGGGCCAAACCCTTTTCTTTTACGATCGCCTCGGGGGTGGAACCCGTCTTGTACATTTCTTCAAATACAGTTTTGGCAATCGTATTGCTGATGGCGCCAGATTTGATCATTTTAATGAGCGATCCAAGATTGGCGGGCTTCATATCGAGATCATCCACTTCGCGCTCGTCGAGTTTGAGCAGACGCAACATCTCGCCCATCACCCAATTGCTCACGGTCTTGGGTTCGCCACAGGCCGCTACGGCTTCTTCAAAAAACTGAGCCAACTTCTTGCTCGCGGTAATGACAGCGGCATCATACGTCGGGATGCCCATTTCTTTCACGAAACGGTCTCGCTTTTGCTCGGGAAGCTCGGGCAGAGTACGTTTAACCTCCGCGACTCTTGCCTCATCGACGATCAGCGGGATCAGGTCGGGTTCAGGAAAGTAACGATAATCGTGAGCCTCTTCTTTGCTACGCATCGAAACGGTCACGTTCTTGGCGCTGTCATAGGTACGCGTTTCTTGAACGACATGCCCACCGCTTTGAATCAGCTGAATTTGACGATTGATCTCGTATTCAATCGCCTTTTCGACGAATCGAAACGAATTCACGTTTTTGATTTCGGCGCGCGTACCGAAGGTCTTGCTTCCGACCGGACGAACCGAGACGTTCGCATCGCACCTAAAACTGCCTTCTTGCATATTGCCATCGCACACGTCGATATACATCAATACGGCGCGCAATTTTCGCAGGTAAGCGCCAGCTTCTTCAGGCGACCTGAGATCTGGTTTGCTGACGATCTCAATCAATGGCGTGCTGGCTCGGTTCAAATTGACAAGGCTATAGCCCGCCATGTGCACTGACTTGCCGGCGTCTTCTTCCATGTGGATTCGCTCAAGACCTACTCGTTTTGTCGTCGCGAGCTCTGGTTTCTGAGGAGTGCCTCCGACGTCGATATCCAAGTAGCCTTCTCCAGCCAGGGGCAGATCATATTGACTGATTTGATATCCCTTGGGCAGATCCGGATAAAAGTAGTTCTTTCTCGCAAAGACGCTCTTAAGATTGAGCCTGCAGTTCAGCGCCAATGCCGCTCGAAGCGCGAACTCGACGGCTTTTTGGTTGAGCACCGGAAGCGTTCCCGGATGGCCCGCGCACACCGGGCAGACATTCGAATTCGCAGGAGCATTGAACTCCGTCGAACAACGGCAAAAAACCTTTGAACGCGTCATCAGTTGGGCATGAACCTCGAGCCCGATGACAGGCTCGAATCCTGAGAGGGCTGAACTTTCAGAAGCCATGATCAACCTCTTCCTTGTAAACATTTTCTTCAACAAACTTCGCCATCGCCAAAAGCTCTGACTCGCCAAAGTGCTTGCCGATGAATTGAAACCCTATGGGAAGCCCTTTAGAGTCGCGCCCCGCTGGAACGGAAATGCCCGGCAGGCCCGCAAGGTTCACGGGAATCGTGAAAATGTCATTCAAATACATTTGAAGGGGATCCGCGATCTTATCGCCAAGCTTGAATGCAGTCGAAGGGGAAACTGGAGCCAAGAGAAGGTCAACCTTCGAAAACGCATCGTCAAAATCTTGTTTGATCAACCTGCGCACCTGACAAGCCTTCTTATAGTACGCATCATAGTAACCCGCGCTCAACGCAAAGGTGCCCAAGATGATCCTTCTTTTCACTTCTTCACCAAACAACGCCCTCGTTTGTTTGTACATCTCAGTCAGCGATCGGTCAGAAGCTTGGCGTACGCCAAATCTCACCCCATCGAATCTGGCAAGGTTGCTCGATGCTTCGCTCACCGCGACAATGTAGTAGACAGCGACAGAGTATTCCGTGTGAGGCAAAGAGACCTCGACAATGGAATGACCCGCTTTTTTAAGCGCTCCCATCACTTGATCGATCGACGCCGCGACTTCTTTTTGAAGCCCGCCTACGAAATACTCTTTAGGAACTCCGATGGTGAATTTCTTTTTCGCCGACGCTTCCATAGCGCCTTCCCAATCTTGCGAGGGGCGCGGGATAGAGGTCGAGTCGTTTTCGTCGTGACCAGCGATGGCCGAGAGCAGAGCCGCGCAATCGCCCGCATCAACTCCCATGGGGCCGATCTGATCCAATGAACTTGCAAAAGCCACCAAACCATAACGGCTTACACAACCATAAGTGGGCTTCAAACCCACGACGCCCGTATACGCCGCCGGCAGGCGGATCGATCCCCCGGTGTCAGTGCCCAAGGTCGCTACCGCGAGCCCAGCTTTTACGGCTGCCGCTGAGCCCCCGCTAGAGCCTCCAGGCACATATTCAAGGTGAACCGGATTTTTCACCGGGCCATAGGCAGAGTTCTCATTCGACCCTCCCATGGCAAATTCGTCCATATTCAACTTGCCCAATATGACCGCGCCACGCTCTTTGAGTCGCGCCACGGCGGTTGCATCATAAGGAGGCTCGTAGTCGCCTAAAATCTTAGAAGCGCAGGTCGTCTTGATTCCTCGCGTGCAGAGGATGTCTTTGATCCCAAGCGGGATACCCGTGAGAACGCCCCCTTTTCCTTGGGATAAAACTTGATCCGCACTTCGTGCGGCTTCAAGCGCTTCCTGCTCACAAACAGTAATATAGCTATTCGTGCGATCGCCTTTGACGCGCTTGAGATAGTGCTGTGTGAGTTCGACGGAGGAAATCTTCTTTGAACGAAGCTTTTCATGGATCTGCCGGATCATGCGATTAACTCCCACTTCCTAGCACTTGAGGAACTTTGTAATTCTCGTACAAACTCTCTGGCGCGCTTTCGGTTATTGCTTGAGCACCGGTAGAGGGTTGCACAACATCAGGACGGGTCGGAGTAGCAAGGTCAAGCGCATGGGTCATGGGCTCAACCTTTGAGGTGTCGAGCTGATTCAACTTTTCGATATACCCGAGTATATTGCCAAGCTGAGCGGTAAACTGCCCGAGCTCTGCCTCTGTCAGCTGAAGGCGAGCCAAGTCAGCCACCTTCCTCACGGTTTCTTCTTGGAATTTGGCGGTCACTGCACCACGCTCCTTGTTTATTGTGGATCGCTTCAGTTCATGTACTCGAAGTTTGCAAACTTCAAAACGAATTTTTTTACAACTCGTCCCGCAAACTCAACCGTGACCTTGGCGTCTTGGCTTGAACCTTCGACCCCGCGGATGATCCCGATCCCATAGGTGCCGTGCTTTACTTTCATTCCAACTTGAGAAGAGGACGATGAGGAAGACCCAGAAGCCGTTGAAGTTGGTCGGGTATAGGACATCGCGGGTCCGGTATAAGAATCGTGTGCTGCTCGCGCCTCATATCCACCGAAGTCATCGTCGTCATTTCGACGGGAGCTGCGTTGAAAATTTCCTTGAAACCGAGAAAGGTCATTGAATTCGATAAAGTCTTCTGGGATCTCTTGAAAGAAACGAGCCGGATCATGGTAAACGATATTGCCATAAACACGCCTGCAAACCGCATGTGTCATATAGAGCTTGCGTTTGGCTCTGGTCATACCGACATAACAAAGCCTGCGTTCTTCTTCGATGTCTTCATCGGTTTCTTCCTCGTAGGGCCGGATCGAGGGGAACAATCCCTCCTCAAGCCCCACCATGAAGACGAGCGGAAACTCTAGGCCTTTGCTTGTATGCAAGGTCATCAAAGAAAGCGTTCCCGCAGTAGCGTTTAACGCGTTTTCAGTTGCTGCGGCTTCTTGTTCTCCAACAAGGGTTACGTTTTCCAGGAAAAGAGGCAAAAGCGTCTCAGCCTGAGGCATATCGGGAACCGGCGTTGAGGAATTGCGCGCCACTCCCTCGAGAGCCGCTCTGTGCATGGTTTCAAACTCAACCAAGATGCTATCAAATTCTTGCAAGTTCTCGATGCGAGACAGGGACTCTTCCGTATTCTCTTGTCTTAGCTCTTCTACATAACGCGTTCGATCCATCAGTTCATGATAAAACTCAGAAAGAGTTTTGGTTTTCAGGAACCCTCTCAGCTCATCGAGCAAAGCCACGAACTCGGTGACCTTCTTTTTGGGTGAGCCCGAGAGCAAATCAGACTGCGTCACAAGACGAAGGGCTTGCTCGAAGGTCGTGCCCTGACGGATTGAAATTTCCTCGATTTTTTCAACCGTCGCTTTACCGATCGAGCGCTGAGGAACATTGATAATGCGTTTAAAACTGATCCCATCATTTGGGTTGGTCAATACCCTGAAATAGGCCAAGACATCCTTGATCTCTTTGCGATCATAGAATCGAAGCCCGCCCACAACCTTGTAAGGCACGCGTTCGCGCCTCAAGACATCTTCAAGAACGCGAGACTGGGCGTTAGTCCGGTAGAAGACAGCGGCATCACTGAATGCATACCCGTTGGCTGCGCATTCCTGCTTCATTCGGCTTACAACAAGCTCTGCTTCCGCGCGGTCATCGCTGACCTGGAAACGAGAAATGCGCTCGCCCAGCTCATTTTGAGTCCAAAGCGTTTTGGCTTTCCTTGATGTGTTGTTTGCGATGACATGCGAACTAGCGCTGATGATGGTCTGGGTTGAGCGGTAGTTTTGTTCGAGCTTCACCAACACGGCTTCTGGATAGTCTTTCTCGAAGTCGAGGATGTTTCGGATATCGGCCCCTCGCCATCGGTAGATAGATTGGTCTTCATCCCCCACAACGCAAAGGTTTCGATGTTGGGAAGCCAAGAGTTTCACCAAGAGATACTGCGCCCTGTTGGTGTCTTGATACTCATCGACGTGAATGAATTGATAGAGCTTTTGATATTTATCGAGCAGATCAGGATTGTCTCTCAACAACCTGTAAGTCAAGGTGATGATCTCGCCGAAGTCGATCGCATTATTCTTGAAAAGCTCACGCTGGTACAGTTCATAAACGCGAGAAAGATTCTTCGCGTATAAGTTGAAGGCGCTGTCTTCAAGCTCGTGTGGTTCAAGCGCTGAGCATTTCGCATTGTTGATGCCATGTTGAAAGCTCTTC
>JBFMCE010000062.1:0-23579 GCA_040754655.1 Bdellovibrionota bacterium
TCGTCATGCCGTTGCTTTAAAATGACGTCGATGTTTGCCCACGCTCGTTCGGTCTGGTTTTTTAAGCTGACCAAGCTATTGTAAATATTGATTGCCACGGCGACAAAAACCACCAAAAGCGCGACGGCAAACACGGTAACTCCAAGGGATAAAATATTAAGCTGCATGGGTTCTCCTTCAAGCAAGGCTTTGAGGTCGTAATCAAGCAAACGACTTATCGGTGTTTCTTAGCCAAGGCTTTAGGGTTGTTTGGAGAAAATCGCTGTCTTTGAAATCGGCATTCAAATTGCTTGATTCCAATGAACGGGCTTGTTTTTTTCATGCCGTTTAGACCCATTGCCGAAGGAGCGAGAAAATGCATCTTACGCAGACTCTTCAAGAAGATCATCACCGACTTGTCGGATTATTTCGCCAATATGAAGCGGCCAGGATACGAACTCCTCAAATGAGGCCGGGCATCATTCGTGAGCTTATTATGGAATTACAGATCCATCACTGCTTGATGCGAGAGATTCTTTGCCCCGAGCTTCGTTCGGTCTCAGTGCTTGAAGTCAAACCTGTGCTCGAAGAGTCGGCGCGAACGCAAGATGATATTGAAATGCTGCTCGATCAAGTTGCAAAGTCTGGCGACGATCCCGCTCGTCAAGACGAACTCTTGTTTGAGGTGATAGAAACGGCGCAGCGCCAGTTCGAAGTTGAACAACGCGTTTTATTTCCTGAAGCGGAAAGGAGGCTCGCCTCTTCGGCTGAAAAGATGAGGCTGGCTATGCAGGAGAGGAGAAAGGCGCTCTTGAAGGAACCTAAGTTCCGAGGAGCCCATCCAAAGCTCGTTCAAAACCCGTCGGGCGGGGAGCAAAGCCGCAAAGTGAGCTAAAGTCGCGTTATCCGCAATACTGTTTGACGGTTTGCAAGAGAAGCGAAAGCTCAACGGGTTTCTTGATGAACTCTGTTGCGCTTTTCGGGCGTCGAATCGCGCTGTCGCTCACCGCGGAAACAACGACTACCGGAATGGTGAGCATCACGTCATTTGCGTCTCTTGCCTTCAAAAACTCCCAGCCGTTCATCACTGGCATCATGAGATCAAGCAAGATCAAACAAGGATGGCGCAGGCATTCAAGCTCTTCAATCGCTTCTTGGCCGTTTGTCACCGCTACAACATTGTAGCCTTCCATCTCGAGGACCATTGTTAAAGAGTCTCTGATATCTTTATCGTCTTCGACAACCAGGATGCTATTGCACGTTTTGGATGGCATTGTTTTTGTGCTCTGAGTTGGAATCTGCAATCCTCAGGCCGCCAAGTGAAGGGGGTGTTATGGTTGTATTTAGTTGCATATAGTTTCATCTGGTGTATAACTAATTCACTATGGCAAAAATGGCAAAATCCAAAGGCATTGAGAAACACGATTCCGTGGTTGAGACTGAGGCGGTTCAGACCGGCTCAGAGCTTGCGGTTGTGCAGGGGGGCGATCAAGCGAAGCTTTCAGTTGTGAAGGGCCTGACGCGTGACCGCATTGAAGAGATGCGCAATCAGTTGGCTCTTCTTCAAGAGTTCGTCGCTAAGGTCATGATACGCGGGGAACACTACGGAATCATTCCCGGCACCCAAAAACCCACCTTGCTTAAGGCTGGTGCGGAGTTTCTGCGAGAGGCTTACGGGTTCGAAGTGCGCTCGATATGCGTAGACAAGAAATTCATCCCCGCTGACGGGGAAGATCGTGAACGCGACTACGTCGAGTTCACTTATCGCGTCGAACTTTTTCAGAATGGCGTGAGCGTAGGCGTCTGCGAAGGATCGTGCAATAACTACGAACGTCGCTATGAAAAGCTCAGCGCATTTTCGGTGATGAACACCATTCAAAAGATGGCTCAAAAGCGAGCTTATGTCGGCGCCGTGATTTCCGCGACCAGATCGAGCAATATCTTCACTCAAGACCTTGAAGACGAGCCTGAGTTGGTCACGAAAGCGATGGCTACGCCTAGCCAAGCAAAATTGATCTGGGCTCGCTTGAAAAATGAGCTTCAGTTGAATGATTTTGCGGCGCGCGACTTCATTGCAAAAACGGTTGGTAAAATGCACAGTCGCGATCTTACAGCTGGGGACGTTCAAACTCTTCTCGACACCATTGATTCAAAAGTCCAAGAGCTGAAGAAAGAAGCCACTAGCGCCTAAAGCCTTCGTTCTTCAAGCTTGACCCGCATTCCTCAGAAAAACGGCAGGAAAGTTGCACCTTGAGTCTGGCCAGAGAAAGAGGTGCAACAATGCCTTTGCAAAACATCGTCGAAAAAAAAATGATCACATGCGCGCCCGAGTTTGATGTTCGCCGCGTGGCAAAACTCATGGCTGTCGAGAATGTCGGCGCCGTGCTGGTCGTTGAAAACGGCATTCCCGTGGGAATGGTCACTGATCGTGATCTCGTTTTGAGATGCGTTTCCGATGACCACGACTGTTCAAACGTATTGGTGCGGGATGTAATGACTCCTGAGGTCGTCAAAGTCAGGGGGGATGAAGGGATCCAAAACGTCATCGACGTCATGAAAGAAAAAGAAGTGCGACGAGTCGTTGTAGTTGATGACCGCGACACCCCGGTGGGGATGGTCTCGTTCGGGGATCTCGTCGGCCTGTTGGCGAGCGAACTCAATGCGTTGGCACAGGCTACTTCTCTGGAAAAAGTAGAATCGATCGCGAAAGTCGCCTGAGAAATCTCGATTATGACGGACGAAATCCTGACTCAAGAGGCTAGAAACTTCTTGGATGACCTGCACAGGCGCTTTGATCCTAGCCGGTTGTCATTGTTGCAACAACGAGAACGCAAGGCGGAAGAACTGGCAAGGTCGGGGGGGCGCTTTGCTTTCTTGCCCGAAACCGAGAGCATTCGTTCATCAAATTGGCAAGTTCCGGAGGCGCCACGCGACTTGGTTGATCGGCGCGTCGAGATAACCGGTCCTGCTGAAAGACGAATGATGATCAATGGGTTGAATTCCGGCGCCAACGTCTTCATGGCTGACTTCGAAGATTCTTTGGCTCCGACGTGGCTCAATGTCATTGAGGGTCAAAAGGCTTTGTTTGAAGCCGTTCGCCGGACGCTCGAGTTTCGCTCACCGGGAGGAAAACATTATAAACTCAACACATTGATATCGACCTTGGTTGTGCGCCCGCGAGGCTGGCACTTGATCGAGAAGCATTATCTCGTCGATGGCAAACCGATCTCGGCATCGCTTTTTGATTTTGGCCTGTATTTCTTCCACAACGCTCAAGCATTGATGGAGAGGGATACGGGCCCATATTTTTATCTTCCGAAAATGGAAAGCCACCTTGAGGCCAGGCTGTGGCGCGAAGTCTTCGATTTTTCCGAAGACGCTCTGGGCCTGAAGAGAGGGTCGATCCGAGCAACGGTTTTGATTGAGACCTTGCCGGCCGTTTTTGAAATGGATGAGATCCTTTTCGAGCTTAGAGAGCACGCCCTGGGTTTGAATGCCGGACGGTGGGATTACATCTTCAGCGCGATCAAAAAGCTTGGCCCTTCAAGCGATTTCATCTTTCCCGATCGCGGCCAGATCCAGATGACCGTTCCATTTCTGCGCGCATACACGGACGCTATCATTGAAGCCTGTCATCGTAGGGGCGCTCATGCGATTGGGGGCATGGCCGCATTCGTTCCCAGCCGTAAAAGCCCTGAGTTCAATGAGCGCGCGCTTGAACGGGTGCGAGAGGACAAACTGCGTGAAGCTCGTGACGGTTTTGACGGAACCTGGGTAGCGCACCCTGATCTGGTGCCTGTGGCAATGCAGGTGTTCGATGAATTTTTAAAAGATAAGCCTAATCAAATTCAAATCAAGCCTCGTTCGAGGCAAATCCGTGAGTCTGACCTCACCAACTTTCAAATCACAGGCGGAAAGCTCACTGAACAGGGTGTTCGAAGCAATATCAGCGTCGCGCTCCAGTACCTCGAACATTGGCTGAAGGGGACTGGGGCTGTCGCGATCTCGAATTTAATGGAAGACGTCGCTACGGCCGAGATCGCCAGGGCGCAGCTTTGGCAATGGGTCTATCGACGCGCAGTCACGGCAGAAGGCCATGAGGTGACGCCAAGCTTTTTCCAAAGCTTGCGAGAGCAAGAGGTCGATAAATTGAAGTTGGAAGGGTTGGGGGACTTCAGACGAGCTTCTGAGATCCTAGATGGTCTTGTATTGAATGAAAGTTGCGCGGAATTTCTGACAGTTCCCGCGTACCGTTACATCGATTGAGCCAAAGGGGGAGATAGTCATGACGAACAAAACTCGGGTAGAGGCGGATCGTTTAAGCGCAAGATGGAGTGAAGACGCGCGTTGGAATGGCGTCAAACGAGATTACAGCGCTGAAGACGTCTTGAAATTGAGACCCTCGATTCAGATCGAGCACACGCTTGCCCGTCGCGGATCCGAGAAGCTTTGGGAGCTTTTGCATCGAGAGCCCTATCTCACCTCTCTCGGGGCGTTGAGTGGCGCTCAGGCCGTTCAGATGGTGAAGGCGGGGCTGAAGGCGATCTACATGAGCGGGTGGCAGGTTGCCGCCGACGCGAACCTTGCGGGTCAAACCTATCCGGATCAAAGCTTGTATCCCTCGAATAGCGTGCCCGCGCTGGTGCGTCGTTTGAACAATGCTTTAGCGCGCGCAGATCAGATCCACTCGGTCGAAGAAAGCAGAGAGACGGATTGGTATGTTCCGATCATTGCTGATGCTGAAGCCGGTTTTGGCGGGCCTTTGCATGCATTCGAGTTGATGAAGGCAATGATTGACGCGGGTGCAAGTGGCGTGCACTTTGAGGACCAGCTTGCCTCTGAGAAAAAATGCGGACACCTTGGCGGAAAAGTCCTGGTGCCTACGTCTCAGTTCGTTCGCGTGCTCAGCGCCGCGCGTTTGGCCTCAGACGTGCTTGATATCCCAAGCGTGTTGATCGCGCGCACCGATGCGCTCAGCGCGACCTACATGACCTCTGATATTGACCCGTATGACCGTGAGTTCCTCACCGGCGAACGCACACCGGAAGGGTACTTTAAGGTTAAAAATGGGATGGACATCACCATTTCTCGCGGCTTGAGTTTTGCCCCCTATGCCGATCTTCTTTGGTTTGAAACTTCGAAACCAGACTTGAACCAGGCGAGGCAGTTTGCTGAAGCGATCCATCGGGTCTATCCAAAGAAACTTTTGGCTTACAATTGTTCACCTTCCTTCAATTGGGAAAAACATCTTGATGCAAAGACGATCGAAAAGTTCTGTCGAGAGCTCGGTGCAATGGGGTACAAATACCAATTCATTACGTTGGCGGGCTGGCATTTGTTGAACTACTACAGCTTTGAGCTCGCTAAGGCATTTCATGAAGAAGGCATGCCTGCTTACGTTCGTTTGCAGAGCAAAGAGTTTGGAAGCGAATCTCTGGGATATACGGCGACGCGCCATCAGCGCGAGGTAGGAACGGGATACTTCGACCAGGTCCTTTCGGTCGTCAGCAGAGGCTGCGCCAGCACGGGGGCTTTGGCGGGATCTACCGAGTCCGAGCAGTTCTATAACGATGAAATGGCACGACGTTTGCCAGCTTAGGTGCGCTATGGATCAAACATTAGAAAAATTCGTGCATCGAAAGGTGATCGTCTTGCATCCAGATTCGACGGCAATGCAGGCCGCTCGGGCAATGTGTGACAATCACGTGGGTTGTGTCGTCATTGCAGACCATGACGGCCAGGTGAGCGGCATTTTGACCGACCGAGATCTCGTATGCAATGCACTTGCTTACAACTTGAAATCGGAAACCCGGCTTTCAGAGGTGATGACGCCTGAACCGGTGACATTAGATGAATCCGCGTCTCTGAAAGAGGCAATTGATCTGATGTTGAAGAACGGGATCCGCAGGATTCCGATCACGCATACTTTGATCAATCAAAAGAAAAAGTGCGTCGGTCTGGTCACTTTAGACGAGTTGATCACACGAAAGTTGATCGAACCTGAGTCGCTTACGCGCATCGTGCAAGAGCAGGTCAAAGACTTCGCTGAAAAGTTTCAGGCAGGCGGTGAGCGTTCGGAGGAACGTTCGGCGGCTCACACCGAGCAGACCGAGCACCGATTCTACAACGTGATTCGCGAGAAAGTGCATCTTCAAGAAAGCTTCGTCCAGCCGATCACGAAGTTTCTCTTGCACTCGATCGTCGAACGGATGCACTACAGCGCCGCTGCCAAGCTGATCTCACAGCTTCCTGCGAATTTGCAGGATGAGTTGCTCGATTTGCCTGCAGGCCCGAATCGGTCGATCACCTCGAGGTTTTTGCTGACTGAGCTCACCAAGACCTACAATTTCAGCGAAGAATCCGCCCGAGCGGTGTTGCAGAACTTCTGGCACGCACTTGAGACGTTGGTTGATCAACCTGAGCTGCGGCACGTGTTCGACCAGCTGCCAGAAGACTTGAAAGCGGTGTTTGCGCATTCAGGAAGAAAATCAGACGCGGCGTAGGTAGAGCAAGGTTGAGGTTTTTAGACTTCATTTGTGGCATAGCGGCGGCATGGTATTTTATGCACTCGCTAGAAGCTTGGTTTTGCCTTGCCGTTCTTTGTAGAACAACAGCTCTACGGTTTGAGATGCCGCGAACACACGGCAATACCGTCTTTATTTATATTCTCTTTCTCGCCAAATACTATTCGCACAAGCCCTCGGTCTGAGAGGTCAAAGCGGTTCTTGCCGGCTGAGTCTATAAAGATTGTTTCATATTCAATATAGGGATATCGATATGGCGGGTCTGAGTTTCGCAAAACCAAGCCAAGTTGACTTGCAATCAGAGTGTCTTGGAGCGGGACCTCAAAAAAACCTGACCTCTTTAGCTTTATGCGCATGCGATTCATGAATTCATAAAAAATCATGTAGCGTTTCACGTTAGGAAGATCGGGTTCAATGATGAGTCGAAAATTAGATTGATAAGGATCACGACTTAGGTCTGAAGTAGTCAGAACGTAACCAAGGGTGATTCCCGTTTTAGAGATGGCAACTAAGCCGTTGTAGTAGGGTTCTTCATGTAATTTTGGATTTTCTCTCGAATCAAATCCGATCGTATTGTTTCTAGTAAAATCTCCCGGTGACCATGGCTGAAAACGCTCATACTTTTCCTTGACCCGCTCTTCCAGCTCTGCTGCGCCGAGTGTTCTTAAGGAGGTAGAGCTATCTTGGCCCCAAAACTCGACCGTAAAGTCTCGACCTCTGTTGTTGTGGAAGTCGCTCCCCTGAGGTTGATCGGCGGCAAACGAGAGGTCGGTCACGTGGGGACTGGTTAGAAGTATAAGTAAAATTTTTTTCATAAAGTGCTTCTCTTAAATAGGGCCTTGAATCTATTAGGAGGCTGCCGTGATTTATTGGAGATCAGATTTCTCGTCAATGATCTTATTAATAAAATTAGTTTATGGATTAGGTCTTTTTTTAAAAAATCCCGCACTCAGCGTAGACGCATTTTCTAGACTTACCCGAACCCTTTCGCTGCGCGATTCCACGCAAGGATGAATCTGGCTTGGTCTCGTTTGTAGCCATAACCTTCAAGCGTGTTGATGCGGATGTAATCTTTCAGGTTCAGCAGTGCCTGAAAGCTCTGCACGATTCTTGTGTAAGGCCGGTAATCCCAGAATCTGAGCTTTTGTTTTTGAGGAGAAGCCTGCGCTGTGGAATCAGTAGCAGTCGCTCGCCTTGAGTTTGATGCTGCTCCTGCCACTGCCGCTGTTGCCTGAGGCTGGGCTTTTGTCATTGAAGTGCCCTTGGCCACTGCCACCGCTCTTGCTGCTTTCACAGGTCTTGTCCACCTGCTCGTACCCGTCACCGCCATCGCAATGGCTGAGGTGAGAGCTCGAATAAAGGGCCGGTAAGTAAATCGATTGCCGAGTTTTAAATGAAAGTGCAGATGGTTTCCGACATTGGCCACGGAATAAACTTTCACACCGTATTTTGCCGCAAACTTTGAGGTGAGTTGTTTGATCTTTGCTGCATGCTTGGGGCGGGTAAACGACCACTCTTCGGTAGCTTTTGAGGAGCGAAGCACCAGGTGCATGCTCTCTCTTGTCGCCAGAGGACGAGAGCCCTTGCGGCCTTTGCGGGTCTTCATCAGCTCACCGCCATAGGCGCTCTTTTGATTTTTCAACAGTTTGAGTTGTTTCATGCGAGAGGGGTTCAATTTATGTGAACGATGGTATAAAAGCAACCGAAAACGCTGCACTTGATTTTTAAAAATAAGACCTCAAAAAAAATTGAGCTTTTCAATTGTGCCAAAGACGCGCCGACGGGCACGATATAAGAGCGTTTCAAGCCTGAACCAGCTCTCAGGCGGTTTGAAATTAGAGATTCAAGGAGCGACAATGGGCAAGTGCGATCCCCTATTAAAAAAATAACCCGCCGCTCTTACGACTTCCGCGCCGGATTCGCTTGGATCCACTGTTTGGCAAGTGTTTTGGCTTTTTCAAAAGACTTGCTCGAAACCTTCGCGTTGCTTGGCTGCCGGGCTTCACCGGCCATCTGTTGCATTTGAGCCACACGTTCTTTGCTCGGCGGGTGGGTGCTCATTGCATCAACTATGCTTGACAGTACGGGCACGTTGTTTTTCTTGTGGGCTTCTTCCATTTTCAAGAGTTTCGCGTAAAAAGTGCCGACATGATCTTTCGAAAAACCTGCGTTCACTGAGGTTCTGAAACCGATGCGGTCGGCTTCCATCTCGTCTTCTTGTGAATTGGCCATGAACGCGTACTTTTGAATAAGAAAACCTCCGCCGGCGCCGGCAGCCGCACCTATAGCCGAAGCTTTGACAAGGCAGTTGGTGTCTTTCGGCGGACACAGCAATTTTCCCGCTCCGAAACCAGCAGCTCCTCCGAGAAGACCTCCTCCGACCGCGAAGAGCCAGCTTTTCTTCTGATCTTTTTTCGCGCGGTCCATCCTCTCCGCCGTATGGCGGGCCTTGATATGCCCGATCTCGTGACCCACCACGCCCGCAAGTTCGGCCTCAGTCTCTGCCATCTCGAGCAGCGGGGCCGTGACCATCACGGTGCCAGCAGGTAAAGCGAATGCATTGACATAGTTCACGCCAACCACCGTGAAATTGTAATTGTAAGGGTTAGCCCGCAAGCCATTGGCGGCGACGATGCGTTGGCCGAGATCCGAGATGTAGGCCTGAAGTTCAGCGTTTTCGATTGGAGGATAATCTTTGCGCATCTGAGGCAGCACTTCTTGGGTCATGCGTTGCTCGTCTTGCACGCTCATCTCGGTGTTTTGGCCCGAGTTGTCGCCTTCGCGGTTTCGGTGCCGGCCCGTTGCGCAGGCGGTGAGCAGAAACGGGACTGATGCTAAGAACATGCGTCTTCCAACAGGTGTGCTGGTCAGGGTTTTTAAGATCTGTTCAAGCTCTTCAAGTGGACTGAGTTTATTCATATTCTAGAAATTTTATCCAAGATCAGAAAATGAGCAACCTCTTGAAATTTTTGAAGATGTAAGAGTTTTTGAAAAAATACATGACAAAAATAGTAAAGATTTAATGCAAAATGCCGACACAGACAAGGTGAGGGGGAATTCTTATGTTCGTGACCGCTCGATCTGAGGTGCAAAGGCTAAAAGTGACCGCATTCTGGTTTTTAATCTGTTCAATTACCGTAGCGCTCGTCACCCCGACGCCTCTTCGAGCTGAAAAAGAATTCGAGATCTTTGATGGCAGGGTTTACAACGGCAAATATTACCCACGCATCGACATTATTGAATGGGGTGAGCCTTCGCACATGGAGTTTCACGTCTACTGGAAAGGAAAGCCGGTTGAGATGTCTTTCCAGCTTGATGAAAGTAAAGGCAAGAAGGTGATGCTTGTGAACTATCACATCAAAGACCGCAAAGAACACCTTTGCCGCCGTGTTTTGGCGCCCGGGCATTTCTCAGAAAAATTTTTGGTCTATAAAGATACCTCTGACAAAGACATGGATGCGGTGATCGTTTCGATGGCGCCTCTCCCTGAAAAGAAGGGCCGCGTTTTGTTGAATGCCCCTCAATATGCCTCTTGTGAGATGAGTGAGCCTGACCGTTTCGTGGCAGGCGAAAAGAATGATCCCGCGACCAAAGGCCATATCGCGCCTCCTGCGGCTGGCCCAAAAAACTACAAGTCCGATAAGGGTTCGATCAAGAAGAAAGACGCTGCCGTGCCGTTCTCAGATTGGTGAGGGGCGGTGCTCGTTCATCGAACGGGGTATCTGGTCAGACAGGCAAGGACCTACTTTTAAAAGACATACAACAATAATGTCGCCCAGCGCCAAAGGCCGATGAAAACGCGACGTTTCGTGATTTTTGCTCTATTCTTGGGTCTTATGAACACCTCAATTTTGACGAAAGTACGGGCCGCCGATTTTGACAAAAAGATTCTTGAACATTGCAGAGCGCAAATTGCAGAATCAAAAGCGCTTCTCAACGAGATCTTGAGCATCAAGAAAAACCGCGACGTCGCCAATACTTTGGTTCCTTACAACAAGCTTGGAAAGCTTCTCGATTCTGCCGGGGCTTTGGCGGGTCTCATGTCTTCGGTCCACCCAGAAAAAAGGGTGCGCACCTCAGCTGAGACTTGCGAAAGCGAGATCAGCAAATTCGCCACGGAACTTTCGCTCAACCGCGAGCTTTATGAGGCGTTTACAGGGCTCAATACGGCGGGACTTGATGCGACTGCCCAGAGGTTGGTCTCCAAGACCATTCAAGATTACAAGCGATCAGGGGTTGATAAAGATGAAGCTACGCGGGCGCGCATTAGAGAGCTCAACGAAGAACTCGTCGTGATCGGTCAAGAGTTTGATCGCAATGTGAGGGAAGACATGCGTTATATCGAGCTTGATTCCAAAGATGAGCTCAAGGGTCTGCCCGATGACTACGTTCAAGCACACCAACCTGGTGCTAACGGAAAAATTCGAATCACCACCGATTATCCAGACTATGTGCCATTCATGTCATACGCCCATAGCGGCGAGGCCAGACGCAGGCTCGCTGAAGTATTTAAGAACCGTGGTTATCCTAAAAATGAGTCCGTCTTGAAACACATGCTCGAAAAGCGAGCTGAGCTTGCGAAGGCGCTGGGCTATTCTTCTTGGGCCGCGTACGTGACCGAAGACAAGATGATCCGAGAAGCTGAGGCAGTATCGAAATTCATTGAAGAGGTCTCTGCCATCGCAAAGACAAGGGCTCAAAGAGAGTTGGATGAACTCGTTTTAGAGAAGAAAAAAGATGATCCTCAAGCCCGTCAAATTCAAGATTGGGAAAAAGCTTATTATGAAGAACGGGTAAAACTCGCCAAATACTCGTTTGATGCGAAAGCCGTCAGGCCTTACTTTGAATTCACAAAGGCTAAACAAGGATTGCTCGATCTCACGAGTGAGCTCTTCGCCATAGAGTATCGCAAGGTTTCTGATGCCAAGGTTTGGCACGATTCAGTCGAGGTCTACGACGTTTACGAAGAAAACCAAGGCAAACATCTCGGACGGATTTACCTCGACCTGCACCCCAGGGACGGAAAGTACAAGCACGCGGCGCAATTTACCTTGAGAAGCGGGGTGGCCGGCGAGCAGATTCCTGAAGGGGTTTTGGTCTGCAATTTTCCTGATCCCAAGTCAGCGCAGCCCTATGCTCTCATGGAACATGGCGATGTCGTCACTCTCTTTCACGAATTTGGCCATCTTTTGCACCACGTCTTAGGGGGGCACCAGAAGTGGATTCGTTTTTCGGGAGTCGCCACCGAGTGGGACTTTGTCGAAGCTCCTTCGCAATTCCTTGAAGAGTGGGCTTGGGATGCAAACGTGCTCGGACGATTCGCCACTCATGTGGAGACAGGTGAGGCCATTTCACCCCACCTTGTTGAAAAGATGCGCATTGCGGATGAGTTTGGCCAAGGTGTGGCGGCAAGGCAGCAGATGTTTTACGCCGCATTGTCTCTGGGGTACCACAACCAAGACCCCTCGAAGTTCGATCCTCTTAAGATGCTCAAAGACCTGCAATCAAAGTACAGCATGTTTCCATACCAACCAGGCACGTACTTTCATTTGAACTTCGGCCATCTCAACGGGTACTCAGCGATGTATTACACCTACATGTGGTCGCAGGTGATTGCCAAAGACCTGCTTTCGGTGTTCAAACAAAAAGGAATGATGAATCTTGATCTGGCGTTGCAGTATCGAAAAAAGGTCTTAGAGCCTGGCGGTTCAAAGGATGCGGCAGATTTAGTGAAAGACTTCTTGGGCCGCCCGTATTCTTTCGACGCGTTTCGTGAGTGGCTCAATGGCTCTGAGTCTTGAGCGGTAGGCTTGCCTTGAAATGGCCCAGCACTTTCGGCGGAAGACTCATCGGCAGAGAGATGGCCTGACCAAATCTCCCGCCAAATCCGCCCCACTGACCCGCGCGGACGCGTTGGGAAGAGGATCCGTCGCGCGTGACGAAGTCAATTTCATTTTCAAAACAAATCACTTCAGATTCGCCGAGCAGCGGTTCAAACGAGGCGAAAAAATCAGTCCCACGCACGCCCATCACGGTATTGGGAGTGCGCAAGACGATTCTTGTAGTGGTAGGCGTGGAGCCCTTGGCGGATTTCACCAGCATACGCAGTTTTCCTTGAAGAAGTTCCAAAACCGAAAGCCCTTCTGAGGGTTTGGGTTGCGAGAGCAGAATGGAAAAAGGCCCATTCACTATAATCTCTTGCTCGGCAAGCAGGATCCGGGCTGAACTTCCTTCTCGTCCCGTGAGTTTGTCTTGCCAATCAAGTTTTAGCCCACGAGAAGCGTTGAACTGCCTCCCATTGCGATCGATCGTGATCTTGCCAGACATCAAGTCGAGATGGCCTGCTTCAAGGGCAAAACAAACCGAAGGAAGCAAGCTGATAAGAAAAAAAATACGCGTCATCGGCATAGAGTCCCTTATTTGGCTAATCTTACAGACCAGAATTAGAGCGGGTTCCGCTCGGTAGAACTGAGCTGGGGCCGCTCTCGCGATACCCTTCAGTTCTTCGGGCAATCAAACAGCCGAACCAACCTTGCCCCAAAAAAAGTCCCCGACTTTTCAAGATCCCAAGGCGGGTAGCGCAGGAACTTCGCCTCAACGCACTGCCCTTTTTGCGCGACCGCCCACTGACGATCCTCACTGCTTGAGGTAGTGATTTCACCCGTCTCATCACGCACTGCGACCGCAAATGAAAAAATCTGCGAGGGAGGAATGGGAGTCTGCCCGCTGATGATCGCAGAGGGTTGTGTGACCCGTTCGATCCCCACGATTTCGCCTTTTACGTTCTTCGCAAAAACAAAACTGTAAAAACGCACGGCAATAAAGCCCGCCGCTACAATGAAAACGGATAAAATAGCCAAGAATAACTTGATTTTCATTCTTCGAATTCCGTGTCACTTGCCCAATTGACATTGATCGATTCAGGCTCGAGGTCTTCACCGAGATCTTCTTGCGAGAGCAACCCGGGCGCGCTCAAGAAGTCTTCAATCTCAAGCGAATGAGGTGAAGTGAAAAGCGAGTCTAAAAGGCTATTGCCACCTGCGAGCAATCCATTTCCGATGTCTTGAATCGCACGAGCAGCCTTTGCCGCACGGTATATGTTAAGTTTCCCAAAGCCATACACGGCATTCCATGTTCCGTCGCCTGCATTGCCGTTAGGATCGGTTGACACCGCCGTTTTGATCAGAAGTTTTTTGATCTGCACGGGATTGAGCTCTGGGAAGAGCTGCAAAAGAATGCCCACCGCACCCGTGACATGCGGAGACGCCATCGAAGTGCCGCTGTATTTTGCGTAGGCGCCGCCGGGCACGCTTGAAGGAATATCTACGCCTGGTGCCGTGATCTCCGGTTTTTCAGTCGACTTGTCTTTATAGTCTCCTGGCCCGCGACTCGAAAATTTGGCGATGAGACCATCAGGCCCCGTGGCTCCCACAGCCAGAGATGCAGGATGTACCTGAGGTTTCCCGATGGTTTTCGCGCGAGGGCCGCTATTGCCCGCTGCAAACACCGGCAGAATTCCCGCCGCCTCCCATGACGAGATCATTCGATAAAAGAGCTCCATGTCCGGGGCGCCAGGCGCATGCCATGAGTTGTTGACCGCACGAGGGACATCTTTTGTCGCAGGATTGCCGTCTGGATCTAGCATGAATTGCATGCCTTCGATCATCTGGTCATAATCATTCAGCGCGCCCGCCACGACAAGTTTTGCTCCTGGCGCGACGCCAATGCGCGTTTCTCCGCGGTCGCCACCAGCTACTGTTCCTGACACGTGCGTGCCATGGGTGTCATAGTCAATCGGAGCGCCAGGCTTCTTTTTCTCACCATCATAAAACCGCAGGATCTTGTTTTGGAGGGCGGGGTGAGTCCCATCCGCTCCGGTGTCGAGTACGCCAAGAAGCACTCCGCGCCCATCAAGATCAGGAGCGTCCTTCAAGAGCTCGTCCAGCCCGATCTCTTTGAGACCGTAAGAGCTCACGCTCTCGATATCGCGGCCCCGAGTCTTTTTGGGTTTGATCTCTTCGACCTTGCGTTTGGCGTAATAGATTTTCTTGATGCCCGGTGCTTTCGCGAGCGCTTTCAATCCTTCACGAGAAACAGTTGCCGCGAAACCATTGTTTGCCCAATGCAACTTTACTTTCTTCACGGTCTTGTTCATGTGGCCTTGGTCATGCAGAAATTGCGCGACAGGCTTGAAAGCAAGCTTGGTTCTTTGCTTTAGAAAACGAACCACGGCGCGATGCTGATACCGCGGCGGGCTTTCGATTTTTTCTTCCGGTGAATTGAGAAGGCATATCACTCGAACGGTGTTGGCGTTTTCTACCTGTCCTTTCCCAAACGGGACAAGCTTTGGATCGATTTTTACCCTCGCATTGACGACCGCAGGAGCACTCAAAAGCACCAAACTAAGAAAGGTGAACAAAATCCGTTTCTTCATTTTTCCCCCAAAATGAAACTTCCGATTTTTCAAGAAATGGGCGTAATCATCTAGGAGCTAACATCAGGTGAACGGCTTGTAAAAGCAGAATGAATTTAGATGCGCGTCATTTTAACAAACGTTCACAACTGTGCGGGTCTTGTGGGCGTCGAAGTTTGCTCAAGATATCTTTGATCACATCTAACGCAGATTGCACGGCTCCGTCTGAGTGTGAGGATCTCGTAAAATCGCCCGCGAGATAGAACCGATGCTCCGGTGTCCTCACTGCATCTGAAAGCGCATCGAAACGAGATCTCCCCGGGGGCCATGCCGCGATTGATCTTGGGTAGTCCGCATACAACTCGATGCCGAAGATCTCGCTCGAAATGCCGGGCCAAAATTGTTCAAGTCTGCCCCTGATGAACTCTTCCGCCTCGGTCCTGCTCTTATGGTGAAGTTTTTGCGCGCTTTTTCCCAAAAGAAGCAGGGTGAGGATGCGTGTTTTTGAACTTTCTTCAGCGAGCTGGTCATAGATTACGCCCAAGTCCGAGTCAGAGAGCAGCGGAAGAAGAGATTGCCCAGAAACGGAGTAATACTTTTCAGCCTCAGGCGAAACGATCACATGAGCCTTGAAATAAGTGCCCCATTTTAAAGTACGGATGGCTTCGATCTTCGCTTGCGGCAGGGCAGGGCTGAATTGCACCTGATTGAGCTGGTGCAGGGGAATAGTGCTCACGCCGAAGGAGGCGTTGATTTGCCTCACTTCATTGGTTGTCCTGTCGCGGTAGTGAACAAGAACTTCATTGGGTTTGATTTCAAAACGATGCACGAGAATGTTTGACGAGATTGAGTCCGCTCCAATCTTCTCAATTAGTTTTTGGATCAGGACTTGATTGCCTCCGATTACTTGAAATGCGCGTTCTCCTTGGCCAAGAAAGATCGAATATTCGGCAATGCCATCGAGCGCCGAGATTTGGTTCCATGGGCGTCCGATTTCAGCTTCAACAGAGATGCGAATCCAGTCTGATACTTTCTTAGGGAGGCGTTGCTTTAGAACCCAAGAGGCAAAAGAAAGTTCCGTCAACCGGCGCAGTCGTGGAGGAAGTCCCCCCGCCTCGTGTTTACTGACCTTCTTTAAAACACGAAGGGTGTTTTTTTCAAAATGCTTCAACCTTCGAAATCTTTGGGTTCCCAGAACTCTTTTCAAGAACTCTTGCTTGCGTTCACCCGGCAGGTACGCCTCGATCTTCCCGTCGAGCACGATGCTTGAAATGCTTTCGCTGGGTTTGAGAGGAAGATCAAGTTCTTGCAAAAGAGGGACGATAGGGTTGCTCTCCCAGTATTCTTCCATCACGGAGTTGGCGTAGAGTTTTTCACCTTTAACCGTGTAGAAAGCCGTAGCGACACGACCCCCTACGTAAGGGTTTTTTTCTAAGATATGAAACGGGATGCCCTGCTGTTTGAGTTTGTAGGCAGCAACGAGAGCGGTAATGCCGCCACCGACAATGACAACCCCGGTGCGTTCAGGAACGTGGGCCAGTGTAGATTGGCAAAATACGACCGCTGCTATCCACAGAATGGAAAGCGGACGAAGGCGAAAAAACACGAAGTACCCCCCAAAGTGTTCTAATCCCTTTTGTCTATCAAGGCAGTTTCGTACACAAAGTGTCGGGGCATGACAAAGCTTTTTTCGTGCACGAGCTGATTCCTGACTATGAGGCGCTTCGGGTCTGGTCTTGCGCCGCTTTGGGGGCAGTGATGTCGGGCGGAAGCATCCGCCGATTCATTACAGGCACATAGGTCATCAAATAGACCGTACGCGCGATTGCAAAAAGAGGCGGAGCTACGAACACTCCAAGCAGACCAAACCAACTTCCGAAAACTAGCATGGTCGTCATCAATTGCACTGGCGGAAGTTCAATGCGGCCCTTCATGGTCAACGGAATGATGATCTGGCTTTCAATCTGCTGGTTCACAAGGAATAGACCTACGATCCAGGGCACTTGATCTGGTTGAGTGCCAAAGCTTACAAGCGAAATGGCAATGAGAGCGAAGAACGGCCCGATGTATGGAACGATATCGACGATTGCCGTGAGCACCCCGAAAAGGGGCCAGTAATCCACTCCCAAGATCCAAAGCCCCAGACTGGTAAGCGTTCCTACCATTGTCATCGCGATGAGTTGCGAACCAAACCATTGGCGCAGCGTCGTGGCGGAAGCTTCGAGCACGCGTTTGGTTTTGGGGCGCATGTGAGACGGAAAGAGAGAGAGAAAGCCTGAGAGATAAGAACCGGGGTTCACCGCGATATACAACGACGCGATCACGATGAAAAAGAATCCTCCGATGGCCGAAGCGCCGAATTGAATTCCGGTGAACACCGCGCCGGCAGAGTCACGAAACGTGTTTGCAAAACTGAAGTTCTGCACTTGGCGTTGAATCCAAGGATAGCGTTCAAACAGACTTGCAAGCCGTGTCTTGACGGTCGAGAGCAATTCAGGCAACTGCTGCGCCAGCGGTACGACCTGTTCCGACACAAGGCGCACTAAAAGATAGATGAGGCCCGAGAGGCTCCCTACGAGTAAAATAAAAAACAGCGCCGCTCCAATTGCGCGAGGAATATGAAGCTTTTCCTTGAGTGTCCGCATGAGCGGAGCTACCAAGACGCCAAGGCCCACTCCAATGAGGGCTGCCATCGCGATCCAACGCACAGAGTAAACGGCGGCGGTAAGGCCAAAAAAAACGACCGCAAAAAAGATGATGAGCAAGCCCTGTTGGACAGGACGATAGAAACCATTTCTTAGTGAGTCATTCATGACAGCCTGAGGCAGGCAACTTTCGTGCCCTTCCGACTAAGATTTCTTCCTCTGAGTTTTCTTTTTCACGGCTTTATAAGTTTTTTGCTTTTTGCGTTGCGGAACTTTTCCGATGCGCTCATCTCCTTTGAGCAAGAGTTCACAAAGGACGGCCACGCTCTTCTCGAAGTCTTCGCTGTCTGATGGCACGACTTGCCAATGCGTGGGGGCCGTTCCTAAAAAAGAAATCGAACGCATCGAAGGCAACTGTTTCTTTAAACTCTCATGGTGTTCACGAGAAGTTGCAATCCAGACCCCATTGTCTTGGGTATGGTCTTCTTTTTCACGCAAAACGATCAAGATCTTCTCGCCCAAATAAGCTGCTACGCATCCGAACATCGGCCTTGTTTCCAGCGCAAGTTCTTCAAGCGCCTCTAAGACGAAGGCGAAAGGAGGTGGTTTTCGGATGCGTGCCCGAGAGTTCTTCATGCGTGTGTTTTGCGGGTTCGCGGCGGCGCGCCGACCAGCGCCGCAATGACCAAGTCACCGCTTACGTTTAGGGTGGTTCGACACATATCAAGAAACCGGTCGACCCCTAAAATGAGGCCCATCCCTTCAGCCGGGATCCCAACGGATTGCAATAAAATCATGATCAGCGGAAGAGAACCCCCGGGCACGCCAGCCGTTCCTACTCCCGCAAGAATAGACATCAAGACTACCTGTACCTGTTGCGAGAGCCCTAACTCAATCCCGTAAACCTGAGCTAAGAACAGTACGGTGATCCCTTCAAACAAGGCAGTTCCGTTTTGATTGGCAGTCGCACCCACCGTAAGAACAAAACGCGAAACACTAGAGGGAAGCTTAAGCTTCGTTTCAGCGGTATCGATCGATCTCGGAAGGGTAGCGTTCGAGGAAGCTGTAGAAAAGGCATAGAGATAGACTTCTCTGCACTTGCTGAAAAACTCTAAGGGCGATCTTCTCGCGACGAACTTCAGTAAAAATGAGTAAACGACGAATTGTTGCAAAAGAAGCCCTAAAATTACGATGGCGACATAGAAGAATAAAGAACCGAATATGGTGTGACCGAATTTGAAGGCCGTATTGAAGACGATCGCAAAGACCGCGAAAGGAGCAAGCTTCATCGCGAATTCGACAATCTTCATCGAGGTCTCAAAGATCTGTTCGAGCAGCTGGATCAGAATATTCTTTTGGTCATCCTTGGGCGAGACCAGGCTCAGTGCGATCCCAAAAATAAGGGCGAAAACCATGAGTGCCAGCATCTCGCCGTCAAGAGCCCGGGTTGCTGATTCAAGTGGGTTTTTGGGGATCAGTTCAACAAGCGATTGGCTTGCGGGCTTCGCCGAGGCGGCATTTTTTTGGATCGTTTGCAGCGAGCTTGTCTGCTGTTCAATGAGAGAACGATCCATCTGAAAGCTCTTTCCGGGCTTGAGAGCGTTCACCAGGCCAATGCCAATCAAAACAGAAAGAGAACTGGCGATGATGGTGTAAAGCAGGGTGCGGCTGGCGATCTTTCCCAAGCCGTGACTACGTCCGAGCTCATAAACCCCGAGGACTAGCGCCGAGAAAACCATGGGCACGACGATCATGAAGATCAATCGAAGAAAGATCTGACCGATCGGTTGCAGGAAGTGGGTATTTGCGCTCAAAAGCCACGCGTTTTGCGCATGAGGGTGCAAGAGAGTGCCGGCAAGAATTCCTAAGATGAGAGCGATCAACAGCTTAACGTGTGGCTTCAAATTCCCTCCGAGGAAGGCAGACTTGTTATCAGGAACTTTTGCACCTGCCAAAGAACTAATTTAAAAATGGATTTTGAGGGTTGACGACTTTCTTTGACTGTGGTGCTTTGCGTTAAAAAAGGAGACTTCATTATGGCAAAGACGACTCTGGCGTTTATCTCTGTATTGGGATTTGTTTTCTTAGGAGCTGCCGATCAAAAGCTCGCAAAGAAGCCCTCCCATCAGGTGCATGTCCAACACGAGCACGTTCATGGTGAAAAGTGCGGCCACACTGCAAAGACTCACGATGATCATGTCGATTATTTGCATGACGGCCACCGCCATCGAGTGCATGCCGACAAAGAAACCGGCCGTCATGTCGATGAATGCAACGAACCGCAGGCTTAAAGGCTAAAAAGAAGGGACTCGGACCTTTTCTGTCGGGTCGTCCCTTGGTTTGAGGACTCGAATCTAGTGTATCAATAGATCTGGTTGTGATATTGGGCGTCACAATTATGAAGACATTGTATTTGTTGGCCTTCAGTTTGTTTGTGATCATTTGTAATGCGGAAGCAAAGCCAAAATATGGCGAGTCGGCGGAGCTTCTTCGCTATTCCCACGAGTATCTGCGCGAGAACGCAGCCGCGGATTATTGGGCGCTGAGCCCTTATTACATCGGTACGCCCGGCGAGTGCGCCTGTTCAACCAGTATTACGATGATCGTGAATGCGGCCAGGAATCCGTTAAAACTCACTTCCGACGATAAGCTTGTCACCGCCAAAGCCTTGCTTGAGGAAGTCAAGACCTCGATCAACTGGAAAGCACGCATCGACAGCGGCAAGGGTGTTTCGCTTCATGAGCTGCCGATCGTGCTTGGCGATACGCTGAAGCATTTCAAGGTCGCCGGCGCGAAGCTGGAAGTGGTGCAGATCCAAGATCTTTCAGATGCGACGCTTGAGAAAGTTCGAAAAGACCTTCTCGAAAACGAGAAGACAGATAAGAACTTCATCGTAGCTAACTTCAATCAAGGAGCCTTCACTGGGGATGCCGATGCGGGGCATCTCTCACCCGTTGGCGCCTACGATCAAAAACGAGGAAAAGTTCTGATCTTTGACACCGACAGGGAGTGGTACGAACCTTACTGGGTTTCAGAGCAGACTTTCATTCGGGGAATGGCGACGCTCGACCAGAAAAGCGGCAAGTTCCGCGGTTACGTGAAGGTTTTGCTCAAATAAGCAAATGGATCGCATGGTAATCATGAAGCCGGTGCTTCTCGCACTTCTGGTATTTTTTTTCACGGCCTCGTCTCACGGCGCTACTGAGCAAGGAGCGTCGTGCGAGTTGTTGCTTGAAAAAGTTCATGCGATAGCGGCTGAAGTTGATCGCGAGAAAACCAAGTTTTGGAAGTCTTATGAAGACCTCCGCAAGCGCTACATCGTACGGGGCGCGTGGCATTGGGCGAGATTCCAGTTCAGGGAACTGCTCAGGGTTTCAAATAAGAACTCGGTTCCAGCGCATCTCACCAATGATGGTACGTTAGGGTTCGCAAACTGGTATGCCAGGTCGGGCACTGATATGGCTGATCCCATCCTTGATTCTCTGGCTGAAAAAAACAAAAGCCCGGAAAAAATCAAAGAAGAGCTGGAATTCACTGAGAAATCGGTGGGCGAGGTGAATGGTTGGATCAAAAAATACTCAAGCCTAAAGCCTGATCTCGACGAGATTTTCCGTCGAATCCTTGTTTATCGCGCGCAAGTAAAAGTCTTGAAGTTTCAGCTTGAGCAGCGAGATTCCGAATTCGGGCGCGGACCGATTGTCTTTCAAATGCCTGAAGTCCGAGATGGGAAGGTCAGTTTTTTCAACTACCGCGTGAATAACCGCACCGATCTCAAGGTGAAGATGGCCAAGGTCGAAGAAGAACACAAAAAGATGACGGGCTCGTGGCTCGCAAGCGGTCGTCTCCAAGAGCGGCTTTACGAGCAGGCCCTTTTGCGCTCAAGGCTTGAGATTCTGCGCGATCGTCTCGAGTTTCACAAGTCGTTGAGGGGCTCTTTTAGTCAGCCTGACCGGGAAGCCACTTTGGTTGTTGTGGGAAAACTTTTGACAGAACCTCAATTCTTTCCGCGAGCCGAAGACTATCACAAACTGCAGTCAAAACTCTTCTGGTCTGAATTCAGGGATGTGTTTCGAACGATCCGGCAGGTCGACGCGGTTCGCAAGGCCACGGGCGTGTATGATTTCATCACCGAAGCGGAAAAAATCGATTTAGGCATAGTAAAGCCCGCGACCTTCCTTCCAAAGCTGAGGCTTGCTCTTTTAGGCTTGGCTGTAAGCACAGTCACGGGCGGCGGGTTTTTTGTGCTCGATTATTCTGACCTTGTGAGGACCCATAACCAAGTGCATCGAGAGCTTGGGCGAAAAAAAACAGAGCCAGACTTTGAAAAAGGCCTCGAAGAACATTTGCGCCGCGAATATTGGGTTGAGGTCTTGAAGACGCGTTATGACGACAATCATGTTCCTTTTGCGGAAAAAAGCGAAAGGGGCCTTGAGAAGGTCTATGAGGAAATGCTTGAGATCCGCAAGCAGCGTAACCGAGGGCTCGCTGAACTCGAGAGAGACAAGGCGTTTCGAGAAAAGGCTTTTGGCCTTTATAAAGAAGTCGTGGTTTTAGAGCGTCGGGTAGACCTTGCCTCAACAGTAGATTCGCAGGCGTTTGAACGTGGTTTGGCTCTGTACATCCTCGAAAAGTACCCTGAAGATTATGTCGTTCTTCAAAACGTGGGTGTAAGGGTTTCTGAGTTCTCCGCCTCTTATCCTTTCGTGAGTGAAGCCTTGCTCGTAGACCTTTATCAGATCGCCCGGTGGCGAACGAAATTCGATGAGGCAAGACGAAACAACCTTGACCTTGAAAAAACCAAGGATGAGTTGTTCATCGATGTTCTTATGAAAAGAGATCTCTAGAGGGTGCCGGAGAGAGCGTCGGAATCTTTTCCAAAACCGAATGAAGCTCTTGAGGAAGGCGACAGCGGATCTCTACCCAGTCTTCTTTGTAAGGGTGCCGGAATCTCAAAGTCATGCAATGCAAAAACAGGCGGTTAAGACCGTACTGGGTCCTGAAAAACTGGTTTATCCTCCCTTTGCCGTAGGTCGTGTCTCCTAAAATGTGGTGGCGTAGATGGGCAAGATGCCTTCTGATCTGATGCCTCCGACCCGTAAAGATCCTCACGCGCAACAGCGAGCCTTCGGGTGACGTCGAAATTCGTTGGAAGGAAGTCTTGGCTTCTTGCGGTTTCCCATTTTCACTGGTCAGCGGGCGCTCGATCAGTCCTTGTTCGGGCGGCTCTCCCCGAACGAAAGCCAAGTACTCTTTGAGCGCCTCGCTGCTTTGCAGATTTCTTTGGACCAGGCTTGCGGCCGTGCTTGACCGCGCGAAAACCACCGCGCCTGACGCCGCGCGATCAATGCGGTTCACTGGAAACACGGGCTCGCCAAGCTTTTGGTGGACGAGTTGCAAAAGAAAAACGCGGTCGGAACTTTCTTTTGAACGGTGCACTAGTAATCCGCTCGGCTTGTTCACGATGGCCATTGCATCGTCGAGATAAAGGATTTCGGGGTCAAATTCAGACATGCGGGTGAGGCATAGCGGATATGGAAAAAAACAGCAAGGTTGACGGGTATGGAAGCTGGTGTAACTTGGAAGGGATTCAATACACACACCAAGGAGCTGCTCATGAACGATAGGGATTATAATTCCGAACGCCGTAGATTTTTCAGAATTGGTGCTCTTAGTTTGGCATCTCTGTTCGTTTTACCCAAGATCAGATTTCTAGGAGAAGACCCTCTTGCCCATGCCCAAGCTGGCAAAAGTACTGCGCAGAAGCTCGAGCCCGTAAAAGAGTCTGATGCTTTGGCCAAGAGCTTGAATTATGTTGAAAATGCGAAAGCCGTAAAAACGGGAAAACGCGCCGCTGATCCGCAAACGAAAGATCAGTTTTGCGACAATTGTATGTTCTACGGAAGTTTGGATAAGGAAAAAGGCACCTGTCAGATCTTCCAAGGCAAGACCGTTCGCGCCAAGGGCTGGTGTGCTTCTTGGGCAAAGAAACCTGCTTAACTTTAGTGACTTGAATTCGAG
>JBFMCE010000063.1:0-23538 GCA_040754655.1 Bdellovibrionota bacterium
TAAAAACCTTGTACGGCTGAAGCCGTCGCTAAAAGAAAACAACTGCGCTCATTCGCCCTACGGCGCAAAAGCAAAGGCCCCGGAAAGAAAATTTCCAGGGCCTTTCATCAAGACGACAGCGGCTTTTTTCGAACCAGTCAAGTTACTCCACGAGCTCAAGTTGCTCTACGAAAACACCAGGAATGCTTGCATCCACTTTGCCAGTCGGGCGGTACTGAGGCTCTGGCTGCTCAAGAGATGCGGCATCAGACGCAGTTTTCGAGTGGCGGAACAACAAAAGTCTGTTCTTTTCTTTACCTGCGGAAGAGGTCTTAACAACAGAAGAAGTCTCGGCCTGAGTTGGCGTCACCGTTTGTTCAAGGTCCGCGCTGACCGAAGAAGTCTTCCCCTTATCCGGAAAAGAAATTGAAACACCTTCCGGGACCACATCTACCTGGCCTTTGGGACCCGAGTTGTATTTCTCTAGAAGCTTCTCAATCACCTGGCTCTCTTTGAATCCAAGCAGATCACGAAATGCAACGGCCTTTTCGATCAAGGCGCGCACGTTTTCGATGCTGCCGCGAGGCGTGGGCTCAGAAGCGCAAGCCTTTCGAATCTGTTTCACATGCTTATGGATCTCTCCGGCCAGGTTGCTTGCTCTTTCGCAGCGAGCACCGGGTTCTTCACCCTCGATTTCGATTTCAAAACATTGTTTTTCAACATCTAACCACAAAGCATTGTCAGTGGACTCGTTTGAAAAGCTCAGTGCATTGGCCAACTGACACCCTTGATCTTGGAGATAGTGGTAAAAACCGCAAACCCGGTCTTTCGTCAGATGCAAGATCTCAGAAGCGATCGCACCTTCTTCTTCTTCGTGTATGCCTCTAGCGATGTCGTAGGATTGAGCATTGAGTTGGTATTCAAAAATAGTAGCGACTTGGGCGATCTGAGCGGATGGGCTCTGACCTTGAATATCGCTTCTCATCGATTCATCGACGAACATCCTTCCAAGCACGAGATTCTTTCGAACCTCCGCCGCGTCAAGCGTTTGAGCTGACGCCGAAGATTGGCCTTCAGACGATCCGCCGCCCGACGCTTTCGTGGCGCCATCGTCTTTCTTCGCGCATGCAGCCAACGCGATCACAGCCACTAAAGAAAATCCTGAGACAAAACGGAACATCGCTTTCGTATTCATAACGACTCCTATGTTAAATCGCAGGCGATAAGAGCACGAAGCATGCCATAAATTAAAACTCTTTAATTTCAGTCAGTCGCGTCCAACGGTCCCAATCCGTCAGACCACTGAAGTATCTAACGCTTTGCGTGTCGTACAATCCTTAGACACTTTTTCACTGGGGTAGCGTACCAAAAAGCCAGTCCAAGTAAGGAGAAAGCCAGTTATCACGGTCGGCGCCTTGTTCGGAATCGCCTTCATCCGCCATATCACTGTGGGGAATGATCTCGGTAGTGGGCTCGGCGCCTTCAGTAAAACGGACCCTTCGAATGACCTCAGGGACGGGCCGGATCACGGCGAAGTCTTTTGCCCCCGTTGGGCGCTCAAATTCCATTTGATCAAATCTGATTTTCTTTTCGACAAGAGAGCTCTCAATCAAGCCGAGATGTTCGATAAGTCGGCGAGCGAGCCCTTGGCTTCCTCGTTGTTCCTGTTCGCAGAAACGGTCAATTTGGCCAGCGAATGAGTAGGCTTCAAGAATGAGCGCCGTAAAATCGCGGCAATCCTTTAGTTCGTGCTTTTGGCAGACCAAGGCGACATCCCCCGCTAGCTCTTCCATTGCAAGCGAGGGACGGTCTGAAAATACCGTCTTTAGACATTGGGTTGCAAGCCAGCAACCTCCATCAAACTTGTAAAAGTAGCCGTTCTTCCCTAAGTTTTTGGCAAACTGACGCTCTTCCTCCAAAGTTCTTTTCGTGAGCTGCACGGAGAAGGCCCATCCTAAACGCCCCAAGCCTTTGACAATTTCAATGGCTCTTGAAGCGTCTTGAGACGATGCCTCGAACGCATCTTCTTCCGCAACGAGCTGTTCTTCGCGCTCGTCACTAGATGGGTCACTTGCTTCCGCTGGCGAAGCTAGTTGCTCGATTTGCGAAACATTGCCCTGCTCGGGTCGATACTTCGCCCTAGCCTGCTCGTCCTGCTTAGAGCAAGCCATGCACAATAAGAACGCCACTGCCGGCACGATAACCGGGACTACAGCTCTACCCGACTTCAAACCCATGAACTTGGTTTCTTAAAAGTCGCGCAGATTGCCGCGCACGGGTCCTGTTTCTGCAGCATTTTGCTCAGATTGGCTTTCCTTCGAGCCAGAAGTGAATTTTGACGAGAACCAACTTTTGAATCTTTCCCAAATTCGCTCTTCCGGACCTTCAACCACGATCTGGCCACGTTTCTGGGGTTCGATAGGCACCGACAACCGGCGAGCCATTTTAGGCGAAACTGTTCCGATCTTAGGTTCTGTTTCGTCTTGAACAGGCGAACTCTTTAGAATTGGTTTTGCCACGATCGAAGACAGAGGCATGACCTTAGGCCCTTCCTGAGAATCATCGATTTTAGGGGCCAAGGCTGCGGCCTCGCTCTCACCCGTAAGCGCAAAGTTTACCTGTACATCTTTGCTGGACGCCTCTTCCAAGGGAAGCGCTCTTTCACTTTTCTCGATGACAAAGCCCTGGTTCACGATTTCGTTGTACTGGCTGGACAAGCGGATGATGCGTTCGCTGACGAGTTGTGAGCCTCTCTTGTTGTTGGTGCTTCCGCAAACAAAGTCATGTTGACGGACAAGCCTTTCGACTTCATTTCCGAGCTCAACAGCGAGAGAACAGTCTTCAATTTGCCTTATTTTGCACAATGCTTGGGTGCTTTGAGCCATCGAAAGCTCATTACCCACGCCAGTCAGCGCCTCTAAAAACTGGGTGGTGAGCTCACACCCCCCATCATCTTTATAATAATACTGGTTTTCTCCGCGAAGTTCCTGAGTCTTCTCTTCGCTCAATCCAAGCTGTCCTTGAAACCGAGCGCCGAGCTGAGCAATTGAGCCCGCGGGAACCGCGTTTGAAGCAGTCTGTTCATCTACTTCCGGAAGCTGTTCTGAGTCTTCGGGACCATCGATCGGTGTTGAGCTGGCTTTAGTTTTTCCAGAGGAATTTGCGTCCTTTTGGACACTTTTTTCGCTTTTTGCGCAAGATGCGAGCATCGCGCTCACCACAAGCAATCCAAGGACACTTCGAAGCGTATTCACATTCTTTTTCATACGTTTACCTACCTACCTTTGATTTCCAGACTCACACCATTCAATTTTTTGATCGTCTTGCATGGTGTGTACTTCAAGACCACCTGTCGAATCTGAAACTGTTTCCGGCGCAGTGCATATCAGACTTTCTGAGGAAACAGAAGCAGCAGATTCCTTTGAATTTTTGTCTTCGCACATGTTCGCAGATCCCTGAGGAGCCTCGCACATCTGCGTTTTGTGATTCACGTGAATTTTCTCACCGGCGGTTTCGCCTTGGTTCTGAGCCGAATCAGAACCCGCGGCGATGGCGATGTCTTTTTGCTCAAACAAACTTGCAGGCAATTCGACTGCCGAAAGACCCACTGATTTGCGATAATCAACCATCGACTGGATCAATTGCGCCAAGAAGACCTCACCCTTTGTTTGGCTTTGAACGCAAGACGACTCAAGCTGCCTTGCCGCGATCTTCATCGTTTGCAAGACGTCCTTAGCCTGATCAATGCAGGAACCTATGCCTCGCACAAGGCAATCGGCTTCGGTGCTTTGAAAAATATTGATGACCTTTTGCTCGGCGCCCACGCTCTTGCGTTTATCGAGAAGATCCAAAGTTTTCTTTGAAAGCAAGCACCCATGATCGTAATGCACATCGGGCAGCTCATCTGACGGAGGCACTAAACCTGCGGCCTGTTTGCTCGACTCGTCCGCGAGTTCCGCCAATTCTTTTGCATAAGAGGCTGCTTCGATCACCTCTTCACTTGGAGTAGATCGGCCCGAGCTCTTTTGTTCGTTTGAGTTCAACCTGCCATGGTGCTCAGAATTGTCTTCAGGGCCGCAAGCGCTCATCAAAAGCGCCGCTGCCAGCACAAAACAAAGATTTGAGACGAACCGGTACTGCATACTTTCCTTCCGGCTGGCCTTGAAGCATGAAGCATGCCACCCCGAAAACAAGATGGGCTCGCACGTCGTTTTCGAGAAGGCCCTCTTTGTGCGGTAGACAGTTGTCAAAACGATTTACAGGAGAGCTCGCGGAACTTAGCAAGCACCGCCGTTGATTGGTTACGACGTGTGTGAATCAGTGCCTGAAGTGGCGTTTTCCGGTGAAGACCATCGCAACGCCCAGTTTATCGCAAGTTGCTACGACTTCTGGATCGCGGATGCTGCCACCGGGCTGAACGATGTATCTCAGGCCAGCGGCATGAGCCTCTTCAACATTGTCGCCGAACGGGAAAAATGCGTCGCTCACAAGCACGCACTCTGAAAGGACTTTCTGCGCATCGAGGCCTTGCGCGCTCAAAGCTTCCCGTGCTTTGGGAACGGCGAGGCGTCGAATCGCATCTACTCGGTTGGGTTGGCCTGAGCCCATGCCCACAAGTTGGAACCCTCCGTCTGGAAGCATGCGAACAATTGCAATCGCATTGGACTTGATCCACTTGGCAGCCACGACGCCGAAGCGCGCTACTCCCGCCAGATGGTCAGGAAACTTTGTTTGAGTCGCCGTTTTGAACTCTTCTTTCAATCCTTCATCGGGATGCTGAACGAGGTATCCGCCTTCGACCCTCATCCTTTGCATCTCATACGAAGTTTCAAAACTTGCGATTTTGATCACGCGAAGTTTCTTTTTCTTGCGACGTAAAACCTCGATTGCGCCGTCTTCAAAACCTGGAGCAAGCACAACTTCAACGAATTTTTCTTCGAAAAGACGCGCGCACTCAAGCGTGAGCATCGAGGAAAACGCGACCACTCCTCCGAAGGCGCTCACCGGATCGCCTGCCCATGCTCGCAAGAAGGCTTCATCTATCGTGGGTGCGGTTGCAAGACCGCAAGGATTATTGTGTTTCACGATCGCACAAGCTCCGTGTCCGCCTGATGTCAGCTCTCTTGCATCACGCACGGCACCGAGTGCGGCCTGCGCATCCAAAATATTATTGTAAGAAAGATCCAGACCCGCGGGTTCGAGCAACTGCCATTCCATCGAAACTTTTCCGAAGTCAGGTACAAAATAGGCAGGTTGGTGAGGATTTTCGCCGTATCTTAAAGGGCGCTTTGCAAATGCCTCATAGATCGACTGGTCATACCGCAAAACACGCTCAAATGCCTTTACCGCAAGTCTCCTTCGGGTCTCAAAGCTGATGCATCCGCCAAGGCTTCTAAGCTCAGTCATGAACTCAGCATAGTCTGAAGGGTCTGTGAGCACGACAACGCTATGATGGTTCTTCGCCGCCGCTCGCACCATCGTTGGCCCACCGATATCTACTTCATGAATAAGATCGGCCTCACTTGAACCTTTTGAAACCGCTTCTTCAAATGGATAAAAATTGCAAACCACCAGGTCGATGGGTTCAATGCCCAGATCTTTTGCTTGCTCGACGTGAGTTGAGTTCGCACGATCGTACAAGAGAGCGCTTTCGAGCTTGAAACTCAAGGTTTTCATCCGGCCATCAAAAGCTTCAGGATTGCCCGTGAAGTCTTCAATAGGGCGAAACTTGATTGCACTGCGACGCAGGCGATCCGCCGTGCCACCTGTCGCGATGAACTCAATGCCAAACCCAGTGAGACTCTTTGCCAATTCCTCAAGATATGTTTTGTCTGAAACGCTAAATAAAGCGCGTTGGATTCGAACTGCACCTGTCATTTGGGACGTACTTTTCCATGATTTCTGCATTTGCTCAATGGGAGAGTATTGGACTTTAAAACTCTGCTTGTTTTAAGTTGATCACTTTGCTATGAATTAATGCATTGCATTAATATTATTCGCTTTTAGCTCCTGATTTTAGAGAGGTTGTAAACCCCGTGCGTTTTAAGCCATTGACCCTTACCAAGAACTTAATTTTCATCAATGTGCTGTTGGTTTTTGGTTTAGCCACTGTGATCGCCGTGACTGCCGCCGAAGCAAATGAGCCTTCCGAGAACCAATTCAAGGTTCTCAAAGAACAGGCACTAAACGTAAAGGCGCGCGTTCCACAAGAAGATCTTGATGAGACGCTGCGAAACGGGACCAAGGTTTTTCAGCTCAACCTGGGGTCTCGAACCCTTTATTTGTATGCAGATCCTAAAAAAATCCAAGCAATGATCAGTCGCATTCAACGCTCAAAAGAGCTTGCACCCTTAGAGTCGGTCGATCTGGTCAACATGCTTTTGGCTATGACGACTCAAACAACACTTTCGTCCGCCCAAACCGGACAGCCCAAAGGTGAGTTGATCACGTGGTCATCTGCTGCAAACCAAAGCGGCAGTGGACTTTCGTTTAGAGACTATTTGGAAGGAAAGACCACAACTGTCATTTCACCGCAGCCGCCCGTTGCCACCGAAACTAGCGCAATAACGGTGCCTGAGAAGACCGCAACTGAGACCGCAGCGCTTGAAACAAGTTCTCGCCCTGCCAAGGAATATACTTTTGAAATCCCGATGCAGGGAAGAAAGAATATCGTTTTAATCGGGACGCCGGATGAGATGCTTGATCAACTTTCAAAGCACGCCGAAAAAACGATAGAAGCTCTGCAAAAACACCCATCGCCGTACGCTGACGAAGGCAAGCAACCAAAACTTCGTTTTGATTTGAGCCAAGTTCAATCTGCGCTTACGGTGCGAATAGGCAAAGCGTATCTAGAATTTATCGAGTCTAGAAAAGAACTGGAACGAAAAACGAACCCAATCAAATGGAGAAGGCCTCGCACAGAAACCGAGTCTTGGGCGATCGCGCTGAGCGAATGGTTTGCGGGAAAAGGATTGGGAGAGCAGTACCAAGCCCTCAAAACAAAGGTAGACCACGCTGTTGCCACAATGTGGGAGACTAGACAGCAAATTGCCGGCACTCCTACCACTGCTCTTGGAGTAACGACGAGTGTGGCTAAGCTCGCGGCTGAAAAGCTCGCCCCACGACAAACCTCTGCAGGTGCCGCTGAAGCCAAGATAGAGCGTCGCGCTAACTCTGATGAAACAAGATTAGAAAATGCGGTGGCTAAAGAAACAAGCTTCCCCAGCGTAGAAAAAACACCTGAGGCCACCAGTGGTTTTGAACTCAATCCATCAAAAGGATCGAGATTCGCATTTTATGCAAAAAACAGCACCCCTTCCTCCAGTTTTTCGCTGCACGCCGCTTTAGAGCCGATTCTTAGTTACCTTGAATCTGTCGACGGCCCACAAAGTGTTCGAGAAGTTCTAGAGCTTCAGGCCCCTAAGTATCAGGTGTCCACAGTGGAAGAAGGCAAGAGTCCCATCGTTTCATGGAGAAAGCCAAGAGACTCAGCTTCGCCTGCGCCACCTAGCATTTGGACTCTACGCGAATGGATAGAAGAGCGCGCCCGCAATGATAAAGCTCTTTTGGCCCGTTATCATGCATTAAAAGCGAAAACCCTTGCTGACTCTACTGTCACGAGCCCAATTGCTGTAACCCTAGAGGTTGTCCCAGCGACAACCCTTCCTTTCGTGCCGATGCCAGTTTCGCCTACTAAACCAGTCACCGCGCAAACGTCACAACGGCAGGCGAGCCTTCCAAGAACCAAAGAAATAGATACTCAAGTTTTATCTCCATACCAAAGCCCTTTGGCGGACCTCACGCAAAACGGGAGGTGGGGTTCCGACCATTACGAACGCGATTGGAATAGAATAGCCCCAAGACCTTGGAGCGACGAGGTTCATGAGACACGGGCACGCTCCCTGTTCGCCGAGCAGGCAATTCTTCCGGAGTTCCTTGAAGCCGACGAAACCGATATAGAGGATACGGGAAGAAAACGACGGAACCCTATTCGCCGTCCTATAGACAGCCAAACCCAAAGCGTCGCAGCTGTCGCAAACGATAGACCTCATTTTATTGAAGCAGTGGCTACGCATGTGAATCCGCCATCACCACGAGCGCCGGCAAATCCGACGCAAGCAGAGGCGGAATGGCAGCCTACCGTAAGCCAAGAAGAGGTGATTGAGCGCCTTCAAGCATTTGAGCGTCAGCTTCAGCCCCTTGAAGCAAGACTGGGCCTGGTAGGAAATCGCATCGATTCTCTTGCCAGAGATCTTGAAGCACTCAAAGATTTCTACGACCGCTCAAGAAGCTTTGAATGGCTTCTTAAGAATGACAGAACCGACTCGACCGCGCGGATGATCAATCGAATCAATAGGATCAAACACCATTTTCTTGCTGAAGCCGAGGTATTTGTCTTTAATGGAAAACCGGATCCCTATTGGAATGAGAAATTGCGCTGGGAGTTTTCGGCCGCGGGCATGAGGCGTTTCAAATGCGCGCTTTTGCTCTCGCGCTGACACGACAGCCCAAACGAAGTAAATACTTTGTATTGACACTGGCGAAGACGCGCATCTAGCGCGCATCCTTCAACTGTTCGTAGGCGTTGCTGAAAAGCTCGATCCCCAGAGGCACTTTTTCACCTCTTCCGCCGGGATGAAGTTCATCCGTCCAAAACGCTTCTGGATGAGGCATCAAGCCCATCACCCGCCCTTGGGCCGTGGTGAGACCTGCCGTCTGGTTCCAAGAACCGTTCACATCTTCGGTATAGCGAAGCACGATTTGGCCTTCTTGTTTGGCCTTGAGCGCATCTTTTTCATCTGCGAAAACAAGGCGCCCTTCCCCATGCCGAACGGGGAGCTCAAGCGTCGTAATGCCTCGGTCCCGAAGCCTGTCGGTGAAAATACTGGGTCCAGAAATCTCAAGCCTCACCCATCGGTTGATGAAATGACCCTGCTCGTTTTGCGCAAGCACGACACCAGAACCAAAAACCCCGAGCCTTGTGAGCACTTGGAAGCCATTGCAAATACCAAGCACAGCCCCCCTTCGCTCAATGAACTTCGTCAATACTTCTCCTAGACCGTGTTTTAGTTTCAGAGCCAGGATTTTTCCGCTTCCTAATTCGTCGCCAAAAGAAAATCCGCCGGGGATCACGAGCAAGCTTGCTCCATCCAGCGATTTCCCCTTTTCCGCCAAGAAATCATTCACGTGAATCGTCTTCGCGAGAAATCCGGTTTCTTTCGCCGCGTACGCCGTTTCTTGCTCGCAGTTGATGCCATCGCCTGAAAGAATGAGTGCCCGTGCTTTGTTACTCATCGCGTTTCCTCGCCGTGATAAGCGCGCTCAAGCGCGCGAAGATCCCATGAAACCTTGAGTTTCTCAGGCTGACGCACCTCAAGCGATAGCGTCTGGTTTTGGGCCGCCTCAAACGCCTCTCCCGCCTCGATCACCGTGAAATCTGAAAATTCCTCTCTGACCGCTTGAAGGTCTTCCCGTCTCACTGACAATACGAAACTAGTCGCGGGCTCGCTGAACAAGGTCGCCCAGTTGGGTTCACCGGTTCGCACGTCGGCAAGCTCTAAACTAAGCCTCGCGCTGGCGCCGCTGCCAAACAACATCTCGGCCGTCGCAACAAGCCAGCCCCCGTCACTCACATCATGAGCAGATTCAATGGCCTCTGTTTGAACCAGGCGGTGAAAAGCGGAAAGAAATTTCTGAGTGCGATTGAAATCAACCTTGGGAAGCCCCAGCGCGTCAGGAACGATGTCTTGCCCTGAAACCCAGAGAATTTTTCGAAGTTCTTTACCGGCAACCACATACCCCTTGGGAATCTTTCTCACGTCATGGACTTTTCCCATCGCTGTGATCAAGACCGTCGGAGGAACGCTGATCTTCACGTCACCCATGCGGTAATCGTTTTTCATTGAATCTTTGCCTGAAACAAAAGGCATTCTGAGCGCAACCGCGCCGTCAAAAAGACGCTGGCAGGTCACGACCAATGCTCCTAGCTTCTCGGCGGCATCCGGATTGCCGGGGCCAGCGAGCGGATCAGGCCAACAAAAATTATCGACAAGCGCTGCGTGCGCGGGATCCAAACCTGCGACCACGGCATTGCGAAGCGCTTCATCCAACGCCAGTTCGGCTGCGACTTTAGGATCGATCGCGGCCGCATACGGAGCAAGTCCCAATCCCAATGCAATACCTTCAAAACTTGAACGGCCAAGCCTCAGAGTCGCCCCATCGTTTGGAGCAAGGTGTTCAGGCGTTCCATAAGGTTTTCTCACAGACCTTGCCTGAACTTCATGGTCATACTGCCTGACCATTGGTCTTCTTGTTCTTACGTTGGGAAGAGACAGTACTTCAGGAAAAACTTTTTCAAGCGACAACGAAAGCGCCTTGTCTCCCAACTGCAGCCAAGCTCCGAAGCGTTTTTTATCACTGCGCTGAACCTTGGGGACCCTGGCATTCAGCTCTAACTGCGGCAACCCTTCGTGCAAGAAAGCCATCTCGAGCTCACCCACTGTTTGCTCATGATAGAGAATGTGGAATCTGCCGGAGTCTTCAAACTCGCCTAAGACCGAGCACTCAACTCCCCGCCTGTCGGCTAACGCCAGGAAGCTTGCAAGTTTCTCTGGTTGGACCGCGAAGGACATGCGCTCTTGGGACTCGCTCACCACCAATTCAAAAGGTTTAAGGCCTGGATATTTTGTTTTCGCCAGACCCACGTCCATTTTGGCCCCACCTTTTTTTCCGCAAAGCCTCGCGAGCTCGCCAATGCTTGAAGAAAGCCCTCCGGCACCGTTGTCAGTCACCGCTCGAAACAGACCCTGGTCTCGCGCTTCAATCAAAAAGTCCCACACCCTGCGCTGTGTGAGCGGATCGCCAAGCTGAACTGCTGAAACAGGCGAATCCTCGTTCATCTCAAGCGAACTGAATGTGGCGCCGTGAATGCCGTCTTTACCGATTCGACCGCCGACCATCACGATGTGATCGCCTGGCTCGATAGTCTTGGTGATAAAGTCTTTGTCCGCCGGTAAAACGCCGATCGTGCCGCAAAACACCAAAGGCTTCCCCAAATAACCCTCATGGTGCACGACTGCGCCCGTGACTGTCGGGATGCCGCTCTTGTTGCCACCATGCTCTACGCCCACACGCACGCCTTCCAAAATGCGCCGGGGATGGTGCAGCCGTGGCGGCAAGGGTTCTTTCGCGTCAAGGGGGCCTACGCAAAAGACATCGAGATTGGCGATGGGATGGGCTCCAAGGCCCACTCCCAGGATATCGCGATTTACGCCGACGATTCCGGTGAGCGCGCCGCCGTACGGGTCAAGCGCGCTGGGGCTGTTGTGGGTCTCGACTTTGATCGCGCAGTCCCACTCTGATGTCACCTGAATGACGCCTGCATTGTCTTCAAAAACGGATTTCAAGTATGAAGCGGGGATCTCACGCGTAGCCCCCCGAATGTAGGTCTTAAAGACGCTCGAAACCCTTTCAGGCAACTCGATGTCTTTTCTTTCGTTCTCAATCGAAATGGCAGCTGCAAATATTTTATGTTTGCAGTGCTCAGACCAAGTCTGAGCCAGCACCTCGATCTCGACATCGGTCACCGGCCTGCCAAGCGCGCGGTAATGGGTTTGAATGCACTCAAGCTCAGAACGCGTAAGCGCCCAAAGCCTTTCCCTGGAAAGTTTCTCAAGCTCGTCCAAGTTCAAGGCCAAAAAATCAATTTTCCCGACTTCACCCGAAACCTTAAGTGTGCTTGCCTGCGGGCGCTCTTCCATCAAAGCGCCCTTGAAAAGCCCCGCATCCTTTTCTTTGGCTTGCCCAAAGGCCCAAACCTCAACCCGCTCGATCAACGCATTGAAAAAGACTTCCTCGGCATAGGCGCGAACTTCGTCTGCGGACACCTCCCTCGGCAACTCAAGCCAGAGCCTTGAACCTGATCGACATTCGGTCGAGGCGCCACCACAGACGAGCGAAACCGCTTCCGCCAAGACGTGCCCTGGGTTGTCGGTCACCCCAGGGCGAAATGATTTCTCGAGGCACCACCATTGAGAGCGCTCTTGTTGCTTCAAGACTTCATTGGGCCAACGTGAGCCAGCGGCGCTGACCTTGCACAAAGGATCGGCCAAGACTTCTTCCGCCAAAGCACGGCTCACCTGATCTCGAATATCAGCTGAACCCGCGACCGCCACCCAATACACCTCAGTCGAAAAAGCGCGAATCTGATGGTACTTTGCCCACTTGGGAAAAAACAAACTCATCTCTGAGAGAGCTCTTCGCGCCCTCGGATCCCACTTTGAATCGACCGGCGCGCGCTCTACGCGAATCAGGTGTCTCACGCTTCTCCTCCAAACACGACCCTGGGTCGCCCTGCGCCTTCAGACCCGCGTGAAAGACGCCACGAATGATTGAACAACTTGTACAGCGCTTCGCTGTAAAGCTCATGCTCAACGGCAAGACCTCTTTTCAAAAGCGCTTCCAGGGTGTCATCGTCTCGAACCTCAAAGGACCGTTGCAAAACCACCGGGCCATCGTCTAGTCCGGTGGTCACCAGATGAACCGTGGCTCCCGTGACCTTTACACCGTACTCTAAGGCTTGCCGGTAGCCACTCGTGCCTGGGAAAGCAGGCAAAAGGGAAGGATGGATGTTCACGATCCGAGACACGCCCAATTCACTGTCCCAAAATCTCTCGATGAATTCTTTTGTCAGGAGGCGCATATAACCTGCGAGCACGATCCATGGCCGCTCTGCTTGAGGCAGCGCCTCTAGGATTTTCTTCTCGTGCTGCTCGCGACCACATCCCTTGTGCGAAACGGCGATCACCGGAACCTTGAACATTCTTGCAATCTCGGTTGCTCCGCAGCCATCTGTATTGCTCACGAGAGCGCGAATGTCTGCGTTGAGTTTGCCCGCATGCACCGCTTGACAGAGAGCTTCGAAGTTCGATCCCCTGCCGCTGGCAAAAACAAAGACAGGGATCAAGGCTTTCTTCTTCATTTCTAATACCCAGGCCCCACGGCCCCAATATCGCGCCGAAAGTACATGCCCTCAAACTTCACCTTCTCCAAGGCCTCTAAGGCTTGAAACCGGGCTCCTTCAATCGAATTAGCCAAAGCGCTGATGCTAAACACTCTTCCACCGCTGTTGTAGAGTTTTGAATCCTTGCCTTGAACGCCGGCGAAATAAATATGAACGCCCTCCAAGTTTTCGGCGCCCGAAATCTCATAGCCCACATCGGGTCTTTCCGGATAACCACGGCTTGCGGCAACAATATTCACACAGCTTTGCGACGTCCAACGAGGAGGAAGCGAGTCGAGATATCTTTTGAGGTCACCCATAGCCACGCCGTAGAGCAGTGGCAAGAGATCGGACTCGAGCCTCGGCAAAATCACTTGAGTCTCGGGGTCGCCAAACCTTGCGTTGAACTCGAGCACCCAATAGTCTTTTTCCCGAACCATGAGCCCCGCATAAAGAAGCCCTTTGAAAGGCGATTTCGCGGCTGCCATCTGCGCAAGTGCCGCAGGAAAAACCTTATCCGCGATTTCTTGGATCACGGTGCGATCAAGCCACGGCACAGGGCTGTAAGCTCCCATCCCGCCCGTATTGGGACCGTAGTTCCCTTCATAAAGGTGTTTGTGATCGCAGGCCGCTTCAAGCGCCACATAAGTCGTTCCATCAGTCAGGGCGAACAGACTCACCTCATGCCCCGAGAGAAACTCTTCGGCTACGACTAACGGTTTCACGACCGAGTCATTGCGACTGAATTTTCTTCTTTCAAAGATATCGGCCAAAAAAGCCTTGGCCTCAGACTCGCCAATGCAGATGCGGACTCCTTTGCCCAAGGCCAACCCATCGTACTTGAGAACGACGGGGAAACCTCCCACAGAATCAATGATCTTTCCGACTTCCGGGAGGTCTTCTTCACGAATGGTTCGGTGCCTCGCGGTTGGAATAGATGCTTTTTCGAGGATGGTCTTTGCGAAAACCTTGCTTGACTCGATGCGGGCAGCACCTTGCCTGGGACCAAAAACCAGCAAGCCCGCGTCTTCTAAAGAATCTACGATCCCATCCGCTAGAAGGTCGTCGGGCCCTACGACTACCAATCCAACCCCGAGCTTTTTCAGCTGGGAAATAAGTTTGGGATGATCCGTGAGATCCGTGGTTTCGATCCCGACCTTCGCACTCAAACGAGCCGGCAATCCAAGCAACATCCCAGCGTTGCCCGGCAACACCGTCACTTTTTCACAAAGCACGCTCTCGGCGATCTTGCGAGCCAATGCGTGCTCTCTGCCCCCAGAACCAAGAACCGCGACAGCAATGGGTTTTGAAAGAAACTCGTGATTTAAGCGAGGCACCTTCTAATCCTTTCTAGGGCCTGGTTCAAAGGCAAGCCCCGTAGGCCCGGGTTTTCTCCGCAGACCGCCAAAGCCAGTGACGGATAAAGTACATCCGCGGCGTCTGAAAAAGCCGCCGTGAGAAGCGGCGGTTCACCTGCGCGCTGGCGAACCCTGTCTTTCCAATCGATCTTGGGATCAAGGTTTGCCTCGCGCTTGGCTTCTTTGACTTCTTGGAACCAAGGCGTCTTTCGATAAAACAGGCGCAAGAATTCTTTTGAGATCTGGGTTCCACTCTTAGGATCAATGAGTCGCAACTCATCAGGCCCGATCGAATCGACCAAGGCTAGTTTCCCGTCTATCAGTCCCCACTCGACTTTCCCGTCCCACAGTTCAAGTCCCTTGGACTGAAAAAACTCCGCCAACCAAACCGCGATGCAAAACGAAGAAGCGACGAGCTCTTTGAACTGCGTGAAATCTAAACCAGAGTAGTTTAGGGCCTGTTCCCAAGTCAAAAACCGGTCGGTATCTTCAAGCTTCGTGAAAAACTCAAGCACCGGCATGGCAAACAGCGATCCCACCTCGGGCAGTGAATCAAAGCCCATTTGCTGCGCATACTCTGGCGTTAGCCGTTCAATGAGGCTCGAACCTTCTGGCATGCCAAACCGAAAGACGACTTCAAGCGGAACGAGTTTTGACGCCATTTCAGGACTTGCTCCAAAAGAACCTGCCCTGTAATGGTAGAGGGTTTGGCCCGCGATTTTTTCTACTGCGGGTTCTGGGATGGCAACTCTTTGAACCAAAAGCTTATTGGGTGCCGGGCGGTCTAAAAAATGATGCCTTAATCCCGTGGCCTTAAGAGCTACAAGCCTCTCTTCAATCGCCTCGCGAAGAGAGGGCTCTAGCGGTGCAAACCACTCTGACGCGCTCGTCTTTTTCCAAGATTCCGCGCGGCCCAGCGCCGTGAAAAAGAACGCTCCCAGGGCCGCAAGTGACTCGCCCTTATAAGCAAGCTCATTGGGCATCCTTCCCCAATCAAAAACAGAATAGGCGTTGGTGTATTCAAACTCGAGCGAACGGCTATCGACTTCCCAGAGATTCTTTACGCTTCCCTCATAAATCAGGCGACGCTCTGGCTTGCTCATCTTACCTAGAGTCCCCGCGTTGGCTGTGCCTCAATGCCGCAAACCTGGAAGACTCAGACACATCCGTAGGATATTTTCCATCAAGACACGCGATGCAAGGCTTTTCGATTCGCCCTTGGCTTACCTTGGCGATGCTTTCAAGCAAGCCCTTTGTATCTTGGTAAATGACGCCATCGGCATCAAGAGCCTTGGCGATTTGCTCTTCTGTTTTGTCAGACGCGATCAACTCTCGCCGATCCGGAAAATCAATCCCGTAGAAACAGGGGAACCGGATGGGCGGGCAAGTGCTTACAAAATAGACTTTCTTGGCGCCTGCGCGCTTGACCAGTTCCACGATTTTCTTTGAGGTCGTTCCGCGCACGATCGAATCATCAACCAAGATGATGCTCTTGCCTTCGATTTCGCTGCGAACAGGATTCAGTTTCAAATCAACCGCGCTTTCGCGCTTCTGTTGCGACCCTAAGATAAAAGTCCGTTTGATGTAGCGGTTTTTGATCAAGACTTCGCGGTATGGAAGCCTGAGTTCTTCAGCGAGCGCTGCAGCAGCGGTGCGAGATGTATCCGGAACCGGAGCGACAAGATCAGCTTCGAGCTCTCCACTATCTATCTTCAGTTGAATACGCCGGGCAAGCGAACGCCCCAGCTCAAGCCTCGTGCCGTAAACAGGCGTTTCTTCAAAAGAGCTTTCGGCCCCCGCGAAATAAACCCACTCAAACATACAGGGCCGCAACTCGGCCTGCTTCGCCGTGGGAATGACCCTTGAATGCACGGTGAGATCTTGTGTGATGTAGAGCAACTCGCCGGGCTTCAAATCACGTTCGAACTCATAACCCGAAAAAGACAGAGGAATGGTTTCGCTCGCGACCATATAGGCTGTTTTGTTTCCAACTTTCTTTTTGCCTAAAACCAAGGGCCTAATCCCATGAGGGTCTCGAAACGCGAACAGCCCTCCTTCACCTAAAATCCCTGCGACGCTGTAGCTTCCATGAAGGTTTTCAAACACGGACTTGGTCGCGCGCACGAGATCTTCAAACTCACATCCTTCCAGGTGATGGGCAAACCAATTGAGGATTGCCTCGGTATCGGATTGCGTCAAACACCTGCGGCGCATTTCTTTTTGCAGGCGCTCTTTTGAAGCCTGATAGTTCACCAGGTTTCCGTTGTGCACCATACCCATGCCGTAAGGATAGTTGAGGATCAGGGGTTGCACGTCTTGCACGTCTCCCTTGCCTACGGTGGAATACCGGGTGTGTCCGATGGCGATCTCGCCCGTCAACCCTTCGATCGCCGCGCGAGAAAAAATATTTTCAACAAGCCCTAAATTCTTAACAAGATGGAAGGATTGATCATAAGTCAGGATACCAGCGGCATCTTGCCCCCGATGCTGCAATGTGATCAGTCCCATGAATGCTTCTTTGGATGCTTCTGGTGAACCAATAACCCCGATTACGCCACACATTTATGGTTTGGAAAGTAACGGAAACCCAATGCAAATTCAATCGCTAGTATGGGTGGAGCGAAGATAATAACTGCTATTCCAGACCGGCCTGTCCTCTCTTGCTTACTGAGAAGCTGATCGGCTGGCAGCACCTAAAAAATCTTAGCGATCCGCCAAACCTTCAAGATCAATTCTTCCAGGCTGAAGCTCTTATGAATGATTGCGATTCAAACACCTGGCGGATGAAATCAAAGGAGAAAAGCATGCCTTGAAAAAAATTGACACGTCGGTCAAGGCTGGTTTACTCGATTATCCGAAATGTTGGGTTGGGGCTCAACATTTATGGGGAAGTCATTCAAGGGGGAGTTCAATCACGATGCACGGTCTCATCCGTTTTCGTCTCGCTTTAGGGCTAGCCGCTAGTCTCATATTTTCATTCCATACGGCTCACGCCAACGATTCTAAAAACTCGGTAAAATCAGCGCGCTACAAGTGCGCTTCGCTCCTCACCAACGCCATCCCACTCTCGTGGGTCAAGAAAATGGCTGAAGAAGGCAAGGCCCATGACCCTCAAGTCAAAAGACTGCGCGACAATGTGCAACGCAATGGTTTTGAAAACACGGCGCTGAACGCAGACATCTTGAAGTCGCACTCAGACAATTACACCCTGGAACTTTTTCAAGGGCCCATTACTGACCAGCAACGCTCGGGGCGTTGTTGGATCTTCGCCGGCCTCAACATGATTCGTTCACAGATGATCGCGGAAGGAAAAGTACCCGAAAACTTCGAGTTCTCAGAGAACTACCTTCACTTCTTCAACATGCTCGAGAAGTCAAACAGGTACCTCGAAGAGATCATCGAGCAGACCTCAGTCAACTCCGTGGCAAAAAAATTGAAGATTCCGGGCGAAACCAGGGGAGAAGGCTTGAGCAGCATCTTCGAACCCCAAATCAGCGATGGCGGCTGGTATGAATACTTCATGTTCCTGGTTTCGAAATACGGGCTTATGCCGAAAGAGGCGATGCCCGAAACTCGCAGCGCCCTGAACACAGATGCTCTTCTCACCGAACTGAAGAAATACTTGGCCTCAACGGCTGCTGAGATGCTGGTCGCAATCAATGAGTTCGAAAGCAAGGCCCCGAAGAGGATGGGCAAGAAAAAGAAAGAAGAAAAACTGACTGAGCTCTTGCGGCCGATCAAAGAACGCGGGATGCAGGGGGTGTGGAAGGTTTTGGCCACCCACCTTGGCGACCCACCGACGCGATTTGATTATCGGATGACCGGAAAATCCGAGCGACGCGGGCTGATCAGGGTAAACCCGACACAAGTCGTAACCACGACGCCAAAGATCTTCGCGCGTAAGTTCATTCAGTTTAATCCTGACGATTACGTGCCAGTGACGACGTATTCGCAACTTGATCCGGGAATTGTTTATGAAATCCCAGAGAGCGCCATCGGACCGTCGACCTCAAAGAACCATCCTTACAATCTTCGCTTCTTGAACGTCGATATCTCGCGCTTGGAACACCTCGCGGTAAACGCGATCGAGGGCGGCCAGGCGGTTTGGTTTGCCGCAGACATTGGAATTGATGTCTTCAATACGGCCGGAATCATGCACCCCAAGCTTTTTGAACGAGATTCGATCTACAACTTGAGTGAGACCGAACGCATGGCATCCCTACCTCGGCCGCTTCGCACTTATTTTGGTCTGGCCTCACCCAACCACGCGATGCTTTTGACGGGGCTTGATCGCCCAGACCCGAAAGGACCTGTGGTGAAATTCAAGAACGAAAACTCGTGGGGCAAACAAGTGGGAAGCCAGGGCATTTACCATCTCTACCGCGAATGGTTCCAAGAGTATGTGTTTCAAATCATCGTGCACAAGCGGTTCCTCACCGAGAGAGAACGCAAAGCATGGGGTTCTGAAGCCGCAGAGGTGCCTGCCGAAGCTGACCTCGCTGATGGCGTGAGACAAGATTAAGAAGGCCGTGGTTTCTACAAGTAGAAACCACGGCCCTCAGTCAATGATTTTTATGAAAGAAGAATTACTGCGGCTCACCGACGGTGGCAGTAACCGCAGTCGCTGTCTTAGATAAATCTTTGGTAGCGGTGCCGGCTTCGACCAAATCTAGCCCGACTGTTGCGCTCTTGGTCGCCGTTTCTGCGCGATCAGCCTCAACCGCAGCTGAGCTCGATTGAGTAGCGCTGCTTGACAGCGTGCCGGCGAGCGTTTCGGCTTGGCACTCTTGTCTGATTTTCTCTGCAGCTTTTGCTTCATAGCGGTTGATCGCGTGGTACAACTCGTTTGAGTTCGCAAAGAAGCCAAACGTTCTTGTGCCTGCTTGAACTTTTGGCGCGATCTTATTAATGTCTTCTAGAATCGGCTCGGCGTCTTCAGACAAATCAAGGCCTGAAGCGATCGAGTAAGTAGGTGCATTGAGATCACCTGCAGGAAAGCCTGACTTTGCATTGCCAGCCGTGGTCACCAAGAGGATCTTGCCACCTTGAAGGTAGATGCGATCTTCGATTTTTCCTGGATAAGCGTCACTCTTTAAGAACAGCAGGAAGTCGCGTGGCATTGCTTCGCCTAGTGTGCCAGGTTGAGCGTCTTTGCTAAGGTTTTGTACCTTGTCACGCATCTCGTGTTCGAATTCTTCCATCTCAGCTTCGACTTTATTCTTAGACTCCTCCAAGGTTTTTACTGTAGCTTTGAGATTTTCAAGATCAGTTACCCACTTTGCGCGTTCTTTTATTTTTTTATCTGCTTTGTTTGGATCAACGTTTTCGTGTCTTGCCTGAAGTTCATCGACCTCATCAAGAACCTTTAAGATTCCTTCTCCACCTTTAACCGCTTTCTGGCCTAACGAAAGCGCCCGCCGGGCTTTATCGAGCCGCTCGGCAATCTCGAAGTAACCAACCTGATATAATTCGGCCGTAATTCTATGAAAAGGCAGACTAAACCTCTTGAACCTTTCCTTTTGTGCCTTCAGGTGAGAAAACTGCGTGTCTTGGACCTGTCCAAAAGCAGATTCGCCGTCTTTATAGGCCAGGTGAATCGCAAGTTCGAGATCTTCGATTCTTTCTGAGAGCTTTTGGGTCTTGTCTTCAATACAGGCGATTTGGCTCGCATCAAGAAGGCCTGAGTTTTTCTCATCGAAAAGACTGGGGCCGGCGTCTCCGACAGCGGGCGCCGCGACCTGAGGCTCTGAGGCCCACGCCTGAAAGGCACTCGTGAATAAAACAAAGCTTGTTATCGAAATGAGATTGATCATGGCTCTCCCTTAAATTTCTCTCTTACTCTAATGGAGAGACTTCAAAGAACATGCCACGACAAGTATTTGATTTTACTAAGTATTAATAACTTCATTTCGTCTAACTTATAGACACCCGCTAGCCGCGAGATCGACCCTCTGGTCTAACTTCTATGCATTGACTTGAACCTTGTTCTCTCGTTTCACCCGGTGCTAGACTCGCGAAAATGAAACCCACCTCTATTCCCTTCACCAAACTGCACGGCCTCGGCAATGATTTCGTGCTGATCGATTTGCGCGAACAAAAACTCTCGCTCACGTCGAGCACCATCCGCGCAATCGCAGATCGAAAAAGAGGCGTTGGGTTTGATCAACTTCTCGTGCTCAAACGCTCATCGCGGGTGCATGCGGAACTTGAGATTTTCAATGCCGATGCCTCTCTTGCTGAGATGTGCGGCAATGGCCTAAGAGCAGCGGCGTTTTATCTGTGGACTCAAGGTAAACTCAGAAGCCACGAGACGCTCACTCTTGAAACCGCGGCTGGTGACCGGCAGTCGCGCGCGGTAAAAAAAATCCACCCAAACGACACCGAGGCCGAGATTGAATGCGAAATGGGAGTGCCCAAGATTAAAACGATTCCACGATTGCTCAAGCGCGGAATCAAACTGGGGACGAAGACCCATCATCCCGTTCTCGTCGACGTCGGCAACCCTCACGCCGTTTTTTTCACTTGGCCCAAGAACCAGGCGCAGCTTGAACAATGGGGAAGCTTGGTTGAAAACCACCGCGCGTTTCCCAAACGCACCAATGTTGAGTTTGTGCGCGCCGTAAGCCCGCGCGCAATCGAAGTGCAGGTCTGGGAGAGAGGCGTCGGCATTACTGAGGCTTGCGGCACCGGTGCTGTAGCGGCGACCTGCGCCACCCTTTCGCAGGGGAAAGGCGTAGGCCCGATGGAAGTGCGTTTTACCGGAGGAAGAGCCAGCGTGCGTTGGGAGGGCGCGCAGCAGGCAGCGTTCTTGCAGGGATATGCAGCCAGGGTGTTTTGTGGCGAGTGGCTTCTCACTAACCCTCATGAACATTGAGAAGCCGATTAGTAACCTTTTGTAACCAATTCGCCTTTTATTTACAGAGAGGACGTGAATGCATGAAACCAGCGTTCAGAAGTTTTTCGGGCCGACTGATCGTGGAACAAAAAGAAAGCCTTTCGCTTCTTGATGCGCGAGATGAAAAGCAGTTCTTAAGCGCAGGCGAGGCTCTTATCGAAATACACAGTCAAACGATCGTATTGAAAAAAGACAGCAAAGAGTATGTCTTTCACTCACCCGTTCAGACCGATCTCATGAACGATCAGCTTCTTCTGCCCGCCGGGCTAAATGACCAGCCCCTTTCATTGTCGGGAAGCCTGCAAAACGAGAATCTTTCCCTGGTTTTTGAAAGAGAAGGGCCCTCAGGATCTAGGGCCATTGCTTCTTTCAAGACCTTGCGACTTCTTTGAAATCAATTGTCGAGACTGAAAAGCGGATTGACGTACAACCGAAACGTCTTGTCACGGTGTCTGCGAATCGCGAAATTCTCTTTTCGATCTACAAGACGTTTGTAAAAGTCGGGGTCAAGTTCAGCGACCTCTGAAACAGTTCGACCTTCATACTGTCCAAAATCAATGATGACTTGATCTTCTTCGATAATGCCGGTCAATGGACTACCATTGGCCATTGTGAGTAAACCTCCCTGTGTATGACGATTTCTAGGAAAATACTTCCTCTTTTCGCCTGGGTCCTTCCCTGCTTAGAGACCCCTGAAAAGAAATCCTAGCGTTCTTGGATTAAAAATCAACCCCTCTTCTATTCTCAGTCGGCAGGATGGGCTACACTTTAGGGTATGGAGCCCGGGCGATTGAGCGCTTGCACTCATTGGATGGTTTGTATTTGGGCCGCGTTGACGGCGTTCTCACCCTCGAGGGCGCTTGCGACCGATTCTCATCGCGAACGGCCGGCTTCAATCAAGAACATTGAATTGGTGAAGCCCGGGAAGACGTCAGTTTCTGAACTGCGTCAAATCTTGGGAAGCCCTCGCAGCGTCGTTCGTGAAGGGCCAACGCGCGAGTACTATTTTTTTGATTTAGGCGAAGGAAGCACGATGGATGCAACCATCAGTTTGCGTCGCGGCGTCGTCGATTACATTAGCTACCTTTGCAGCGAATCTTTGAAAGAAGTGCGTGAAAAGTACGGTGAAAAACCCTCTTCCACGCAAACTCTTCGGTCAAAGGGAATCGGTTATTACAGAACCTTCAAACAGGCGATTTACGAAGAACAAGGGCGCGGTTTCGTCTATGACTCAAAGAGCCAAAAGGTAAAGGCCTGCCTTGTTTGGAGGCCGGGTGAAAAGTTCGAGGAACTGGGGAGTTAGGTGAGACCGGGATTGAGGCCGCGATTGCAATTGCGAGCAAGGTAGTGATCGCGGGATTTCTAATTTTTGCTCTCACGCCAGGAAGGCGTTGAGTTTTTTGACTAGGAAGGCGAGGTGAAAGATGGGTTCTTTAAAAAACAATTCGATTCAATGGGTTCTATTGGCTTTACTGACCGCGACTCCTGCAGTTGCACATGCGAAGTGCAAGTACTCTACCTTGAGCGCAGCGCAATGCGAAAAGATTAAACGCGTCACTGAAAAATGGCCCCCAAAAACCGAAATCGCGCGCGTGGATGAAGTTGATCCTGAAACGGGCGCATGCCGGTACAATGCAGATGAGAATAAAGTTGAAGTAGCAGCTGCAGCGCTTGAAAAATACTCGGAAAACGCTCTTGCACAATGCCTTGCCCGAGCATTCGCCAACGCGAACTACGCAGATGTCGAAGAGCAGTGGGCTAAAGAACTGGGCGAGCATAAAGCCTGGATCGTTCGCAGGGGCGAGGCCCAGGAAGTCTCGACTGAGGGCAAGAAGCTGGCTGCCGTCTCGGCGCATGCGCTTTGGACCACATTTGCCGCTCGTGAGTTGCTGGCACGTTATGAAGGTTTAGTGAATGACGGCGGCCAGGATGTGGCGACGACAAGCGGACGTACTTTGGCTTCGTTAAATGATTCTGCTTCTGCTGGCGCCATAGTTGACGCCGAAGCCACACCGGGTGGCGGCGGCACTGGAAAGCCAGAACTTGACGAGGTCGTCAGAGGGCTCTTGGGAGCTTCGACTCGCTGAGCAATCCAAGCCAAGAGAGCGCCAGTGTGCGAGGTGTATCTTCGCGTTCGCAGCAGCACCGCTTCGTTTTACCGGAATTTCGTTGCTGAACACTCACAGCAGCAGTGGCACTTTTCTCAACACACCTCTTTCATCAAAGAGAATGAGATCGGTTTGCAGAAGATCGAGCACGCCTGATTTTACTGGGTTCTGAAAGATGTAGCGGATGGTGTTGGTAAG
>JBFMCE010000064.1:0-23317 GCA_040754655.1 Bdellovibrionota bacterium
GGAGAAGAAGAAATGAAAGTCCCAGGTTTGTTTTTGTCTGCAATGGCCCTGTTCTCGATTAGCTTGAATGCCTTGGCTGAGTCTACCCCGAAGCCCACCGACGGCGGGGAAGGCAGTGACGCCGGAAATGGCGGCCAACTCATCGTCTGTCAGCCCGTTCAGAGCGACCCAGATCAGAAGGATCGGAGAGGTTTCGATGGTTTGTATTCAATCGACTATATTGTCGCCGTTCTCGCTCGTGGCGGAGATGAAACCAAGATAGTGGGCGCCAGAAGCTGGCATGAGTCGTATCTGCGCATCTACAACCGTCTGCAGCTTCTCGATAAGAAGATGGCGGCGGATTTCGCTGAGTTCAACAACCTTCGGCACAACTACACCGATATGAGCCTTCCTCAAATCTGGATCGATCAACCCTACGGCGTCATCAATCGAAAAGCGGAAAGCCTTGTCGAAAGGCTCCCCAAAGAGTGCATGCAAGGAGAGAATGTGCAGACCGAGCAAGTGGTTTGGCGGGAAGAAAGCAATGGCCTTATAAAATACAAGCACGACAGAAAAAGGCTGACTGACCTCGAAATGCAGCTGCCGTTGATGTACTCATTCACGATGGTGCATGAATGGCTTTGGATGTACATGGACAACATCCAAGACCTTCAAATGTTCAACGGATTCCTGCACTCTACAGACTTTGATACGATCTCAAAAAGCGCCTTCAATAAAATCTTAAAGCGTTGGAAAGTCAACGTGCATGGATCCATCACTGTTTTGGAAGACGGTTTTTATGAAAGACTTGTCAATCGAATGTACCACTGTAGAATACGCCCGACCTATGAGGCCACCACTCAGACCCTTACCTTGACCTTCCACTCTTTCTACGACTCAAGGGGATATCGGGTGGGAGAATGCAGCGGACCGCCTCCACAAATACTTCATTGTGAAGTCAACTCAGGACGAACTTCTTGCACGAATAAAAAAGGTGACTACTCACTTACAGTCAGAACAAAAAACATGTTCTTGCTAGCTGACGACGAGCACCCCTACCGAAAACAGATTGGCGAGAAGACCCGTTCGGACTGATGCAGGAACTTTTAGTTGAGAGGGGTTGAATCCTCTTTGAGGCCAGCAGCCCCTCTCAACACAAAACCTACATCACCCGCAGACTTCGTTTTCTTTCTTGAGTTGATCAAAGAGAATCGCCTGAGGCGTGAGGTGCTTCGGGTCTTGCGCGACATTGCTCGAAGAAGCGGCTTTTGCGCGTAGCTCCTCCCACCTGCCGGCAAATTTCACGAGGTAACTCAGCGCGCGCTTCAAATCACCTGCGCACTTTCGGTCGAGCAGATCAAAAACATGTTGCTCATCTTCATAGGTCAAAAACGCGAGCAAAGCAGCGTTGTTGGTGATGATCTTAGAGGCCCTAGCAAAGCCCTTGCCTTTCCACTCTTGTGCCTCGAGCCGCCTGCCAAACTCAGCGAAACGCTCGCGTTTGCCCCGCTCTTTCGTTTCTTCTGAAACACCCGAAGAAGTCACCGCGTTCGCCGCTACCACCGAATCCGTCAAACCCACGATACCGGGCTTTGGCTTAGTAGGCTCATTCTCGGCAAGACCACCTTGGCCCAAGGATGCGTAATACCCTTTGAGTTCTTCAGCGAACGCCCTCAGCATGATTCCAAATTGCCTACGGTCATTGCGATCGTTCTCCCACGCCTTCACTTGAGCGCTATCAACCCCGTAGTTTTTCACAAGCCAAGCGCGCTCACCGTAATCGCCGACGTAATTCGCGACCTGCTCATTGAAGCTTCCCTGCCCTTTCACGTAGATCTGGCCATGGGTGGTCTCATGAAAAATGAGGTTCACCATGTCTGCCTTATTTTTTGAAAGCATGGATGAAAGCAACGGGTCCCGCAAGTATCCGAGCGTAGAATAGGCCGTCACGCCCCGCACATAGACATCAAACCCTTTTTGTTGGTATTCCCGCGCCCACTCATTTGCAGTCTCTTCCTTGAAAAACCCCAAATAAGGAAAAGACCCCACCAGCGGAAACTTCCACTCGCGCACCTGAACCGCATAGGGATGCGCGACTGTGATCGACCAAACCACATAAGGCCGCTTCAAATCGACATAGGTCGTATAATTGCCAGTCGCTTCAACGCCAAGCTCAGCTTCTACCCTCTTCTTGATTTCCGGGATCCACCGCAGTCGTTCCTGAACATCGCTGGGCGTCAACGGGTCGCGAATCACTTCATCCAAAGGCCGTTCGCGATTGTAAAGCGACCACTGTCCGACTCCAGCTTGAATCAGATAAGACATATGGCTGCATCCCATAAGAGAAAAGAAAAACGCAACGCTGCCCACTGCCTTCAGCGACAATGCGAGTTTACGCGTGAGCGCGGGCCTAGAAAAGAGCCCACGCATTAGAAATGCCACCCCATTCCGCCTTGCACGGAGAAATTGTCGTCTGCCTCGCCAAACTTCATGTCAGGCAAGAATGTCACAGCTTCGACTTTAAGTGAAAAATTTCTTAACAAGAAAATGCGCACCCCGGCTCCGAGAATGGCGCTTGGGCTTTTGCTCGACGTCGGCCGAGTGGGAATGCCTGCGACCGTGCCCGACTGCTTTCTATTGTACTGCGCGATGCCGGCCTTGCCATAAGGTTGAACCACCCACTCGCGCGGAACCAAGGCTTGGATCACTGAAAGACCCAAGGCTTGTTCGTTGATGTCTGTCGTCTGAACCGGGTCGTAATTGAAAAAGGTGTCGGTGTGCGTATATGAAAGTTCAATCTGGGTAAGCGGGGTGATGTAGACCGAGAGCGCTCCCATGTACCTTCGAGAGGTCGTGTAAGCGTTTTCGCCAAAGTTTGTTTTTGAGTAACTTATCATGAGCGAGACCTCGCCCATCAACTCAAAGCCAGCATGCACCTCGCGCGTCGGAGCAAGCCACAAGGCGATGAAAAATAAAAGCGCGATTGCCCACTTCTTCATAAACCCTCCGTAGTCACTTCCTTCTCAAAAGCCAGCTTCAGTGCTGGCCTTTTTTCATCTTCTTGAGGAAGCGCTTCTCTTCCTCGCCAAGATCTTTTCCTTCTCGAACGATCTCAAAACCAGTGCCGTCGTATTCTGCCGCAAGCTTTCTATTGCCGCCTCTTGGATGACGGACCACAGCCTCTCTCGGGCCCGCCACGTTCAACGCGCCGTCTGGGTCAGATTCAAGCGCCTCACCCGAGATCCGAGCCTCAAGCTTTTCTAGAACCTCTTCGTTCACAGGCTCAACCACCTCAGAAGGCTTTCTTGATCCACGATCCGACGCTACGACATGCTGGCTGTGCTTCTCAACCTGAGCAGGACGCTGTTTGCCATGCTCTTTGTGTCCGGTAGAAGCCAGTGTGCGCCAAGCCCGCACCTCACGGCGAGGTTCACGAGCGCCAAACTTGTCTAGAAAAACCTGTATTTCTTTCGAATCCGCCAAACGCGGCTCGGTCAAATTCAAATGCGGCTGCGAGCGAATCGACTCCGCGAATTGATCCGCCCCCACGCGTACGGGCGAAGACATCAGACGCGGATGCCATGCAAGCACTTCGCCGTCTAAACCAAGAACCTGCGTCCTCTCGTTTGAACTCCACACCGCGGCTTCACCAAACACATTGCCTTCGGCGTAAACCGTATGGAATTGCATGACTTCGCCCAGCGCAGACCTCAACTTCACCGCGCCTCGATAAAGAGTCAGTTTGCCTTGCTTGACGAACTCAACCAAAGCAGGTCCGGCCACGGCGACGAGGTTTCCTTTGGTATCGACGATCTCTGCCCTAGAGCCCGGCTCGACCCAGATCTTGTCACCCACGGAAACGCCATGGCCCGGCCGGTATGCCTCGGGTTTCGCGTGGTGTTTTTTTGTCGCGAATACCGTGCCTTCAACTCGAGAGACGATGCCAACAGTGGTGAATTCACTCTGGCGATTCAGAGTGTTGCTGTACCCACCCACCGCTGGCACCGTTCCCAGTACCGCTGCTGTCATGCCTGCAGCGAATCCCACGGCAACTCTACGCATGACGATTCAACCTCCGCGCCTCTTTTGACTTGGGATACTTTTGCAAAATTTCGTGGATAATCCTCTTTTCAGACTTTCGATCGCCGGTCTTGGCATGACAAATGGCGATCCACGAGAGAGCCCGCGGCGCATATGCGATATCCTGGGCTTTGGCTTGTTTCAGTGTTTGTTCAAAATAGTGGCGCGCACGATGATAATTGCGCACCTTGAAAAGGCTCACGCCCGTCAGAAAATAAACGTGCGCATCTTTGTATGCATCGTTCTCAGCATTTTCAACGAGCGACACAAAGAGCTTTGCCGCCTGTTCATATTCTTGTGCTTCAAAAACTTTAAGGGCCTTCTCATAAACCGCCTTAGGGGGTTGAGAGAGAATCTCAGGGTCGGGTGCGCCCAAAGAAGCCAGGGTGCGAGAATCCTCTACCCCGCCTTCCCTCAAAGAATGCGTTTTCAAGTTTTTTGCTCGAGCCTCATCTTTGCAACTTAAGACTTCGTACACCAGCAGTGCGTTCTGCGTCTCAAGTTCGGCTGCTCTCTGTTTTAGGGCCTGATTTTGGTGGTCGAGCTCTTTCAGATGGTCAAGCTTGTGCAGGAATCCGTGATAGATCTGTTGAAGCGCCTGTAAGATGCCTGTCTTTGGCGCGGAATGGCTGGAGTGGCCAGAGCCCGACGCCAACACCCCAGGTGCTGACATCAGAATCACAACCAAAATAGCCAAAAAGAATACGCGAACCAAATGAGACACGAGGTCCTCCTGACAATCTTTTCGACCGAAAGCTGGTAAATTTGAGCAAATTTGGTAGGTTAACGTCTTCTTATGCTTTTTGACGCTATACGACAGGAAATTTTTGATCAGATCCAGGCTGCTCTTGCCCACCCCGATGAGCTTGAGCTGGTACTAGAAACTCCTCCCGACCCGCGGATGGGAGATTTTGCCTTCCCTACGTTTCGCCTGGCCAAAACCCTGCGCAAGGCCCCTCCTTTAATCGCCAAAGAGTTGGCTGAGAAACTTGGACAAGCTGCTTCGCTTTCCAAGATCTGCGACGTGTCGGTTGCCGGGCCTTATGTAAATTTTTCGGTGAAACAGCAAACCTTACTCACCGATGTGCTGGGGTCGATTCTTTTGTCAGGCGACAAGCTTGCCGAAAAATCGGTCAAAAAACCCGAGACCGTGATCTTAGAATTCTCATCACCCAATGTCGCCAAGGCTTTCAATATTTATCACCTGCGCTCAACGATGATCGGCAATTGCTTGAACAGAGTTTTCAGAGCGCGAGGTTTCAATGCGGTCGCTATCAATCACCTTGGCGATTGGGGCACACAATACGGAACTCTGGCGCTGGCCTACGACAAGTGGGGCGACGAGAACGAGCTTGAACGACGGGGAATCGAGTACCTCGTTGAACTTTATGTTCGCATCAACAAAGAAATCGAGCAGAACTCAGACCTTGAAGGCCGGGCCCGAGAATACTTCGCGAAACTTGAACGCGGCGATCTTGAGATCAAGAAGGTTTGGGAAAAATTCGTCGCGCTTTCGTTGAAAGAGTTCAATCGTACTTACGCAAGACTGAACGTCACATTCGACCACTTCTGGGGTGAGTCATTCTATGTCGACAAAGTACCGGCGCTAGAGCGTTTATTGGAAGAAAAAAAGCTTCTCATCGAATCACAGGGCGCTCACGTCGTCGACCTTGAAAAGCATGCGATGCCTCCTTGCATCATCCGCAAGCAAGACGGCAGCACGATTTACGCGACCAGGGATCTCGCGGCCGCCATCTATCGCCAAGACAAGTTTCGTTTTTCAAAGTGCGTTTACGTCGTAGGCGGCGAACAAAAACTGCACTTCGCGCAAGTCTTCAAGGTGCTTGAATTGATGGGCTATCCTTGGGCCAAAGACTGCATCCACGTGGACTTTGGGCTCTACCGCTTCAAAGACGCCAAGATGAGCACGCGAAAAGGCAACTTCATCACCATGGAGGCGGTGCTCGACCAGGCGGTTGATCGGGTCAAGCAAGTCATGGCAGAGAAAAACACGACCATGCCATCGGAAGAACGCGACCGCTGTGCCGAGATCATCGGAGTAGGCGCGATTGTGTACAACGACCTTTCTACCGACCGCAATACGGACGTCAACTTCGACCTTGACCGAGTTTTAGACTTCGAAGGGGAAACAGGCCCTTATATTCAGTACGCCCACACAAGATGCCTAGGCATCTTGCGCAATGCTCCTCTTGAACTCACTACGGGTCTCAGTGTTCCTGAACTGCTTGACCTCGCGGTAGCGCAACCAGGCCTGCAGACACTGGCGCAAGCAGCAGTCAAAAAACTCTCGCACGTTGAAGAACTCGATTTGATCCGGGTTCTTGCGAAACTACCGCTTGTTCTCGACTCGGTCGTTGAAACTTATAGACCAAGTCATTTGGCCACGTACTTGATTGAGATCACAAAGGCGTTCAATACTTTTTACCGGGCGCACAAGGTGCTCGTTGAAGACATGGAGCTTGCTCGCGCGAGGCTTGCCTTGGTTTTGGCGACTCAGCGCACTCTGTTGAGAGCACTCTCATTGCTCGGCATGCGCGTGCCCGAGAGAATGTAAGGTTCTTAAGAATTGGGTTGAGCTTGTTCTAGCGAGACTGGTTGTTTCCATCGAACTTCACGCTCTTGGCGTTGCCTTGCATGAAATTCATCGAGCTTTCGGCGCAATTCATGAGAAAGCTTGCGCCGCTCTTCGCGGTGGCGTTTCACGAGGTCCACCATCTCCGAGCGTTGCTGGCGAAAAAAAACGCCCCGCTCCTCCGCCGTATGCTTTTCAGAGGTGAACTGCCTGCGCGCCGCCCGATGTTTTTCAAGCAGCTCTTTTTTTTGCAGGGCATGCGTCTCTTTAAGATCCGCCTTCACTTTTGCTTGTTCTTGAAAGAAACTTTTTCGATCGCCGGCCTGCTTTTTAAAGAAGGCGACCTTTTCGTTGGATTCCGAGGCCGTAGGATGATTTGCCGCGGCATCAAGGAACAGGACCGCTCGCACGACTGCAAAAACAATTAAAAGAACGACTAAGATACGCATGGATCGCACTATAACCAACTCTTAAAAAGAAGTGAAGCCGACAATGCGTCGCAATCTAAGACGCCTGCCGGCCTCACTTTGCGTGTCTACGAGCACTTCACTCGATGTATTCGTATCGGTCTAAAATAAAACCGAATTCGTTCGGGGTCTTTGGCGCTATGCCTGAAGCAGCCGTCTGGAAATTGATTTTAACTTCATCTCCTGGAATAACGACGCTCAGATACTCGCCAAAATACCCGCTGATCTCTTCATAGACCCTGCCCGTCGAATCTCGAAGGATCAGCGCGTCCAATCCACCAACCAGGCTAGCTCTCTTGAAATAAAGGCGCATGAACTTCGCTCCGTGCTGCCGAACTTCGAAATTCTCATTAACACCGTCGTCATACGGGTGCTTGCTTTCAAGGCTCATTGGCACTGACTTCCAAGGCCCTTCAGGCAGCCGAATCCTTTTTTGCACGAAGCCTTTCATCGAATTGTAAACATTGAGCCTGCCGCCTGAAATTGTCCTCTCGGCAAGCACGCTAACCGGATCGACCCCTCTCAAGAGCTTGGCCTTGATCTCTTTGTAAGACTGCCTCGTGTTAAACGACCACAAAAGGGCCGCTGCTCCGGCAACATGAGGCGTGGCCATGCTGGTTCCGCTCATGGTTTGATAAGGGCCATCTTCTCCTGCTCCGGTGCTGAAAATGCTCGTACCTGGCGCCGCGAGATGGACCGTCTTTCTTCCCCAGTTCGAGAAAGCAGATAATTGATCGTTGTTTCCCGTTGAAGCTACCGAGATCACATTATCAGCTTCGTAGTTTGAAGGATAATGAGGCATCAAATCCGCGTTCACGGCTGAATTTCCGGCTGCAGCTACAAACAAGATGCCCCTTTTCTCGGCCTCTTTAATCGCTTCATGAAGAAGCATCGAGTACCACCTGCTCCCCCAAGAATTGCTCATGATATGCACATTCTTGCTAATCGCGTAGTTGATCGCATCTATCCCATCGATCAAGCTTCCGCCATCCGGACCAAGAAACCTCAGTGGCAAGAGGCTTACCTTCCAGGCCACGCCTGCCGTCCCGATGCCATTGTCGCCAACGGCGCCAATCGTGCCAGCGCAGTGGGTGCCATGCCCATCTTCGTCCATCGGGTCGTTGTCGTTTTCGTAGAAATCCCAACCTACGACGTCGTCAATGAAGCCGTTTGCGTCGTCATCTTCGCCGTTATTGGGAATTTCGCGAGGATTCCTCATGATATTGGGTCTCAAGTCTTCATGATTGTAATCGACTCCTGTATCGATGACGGCAACGCGGATTTGCTTTGAGCCCTGCCCGGTCATCCATGCTTTAGTGACATCGATATCAATGCCCTTGATGCCAGCAATATTCCATTTCGCGACTTGCCCGAGGTTGAACAATCCCCAGTTCTTCTTGAACAAAGGATCGTTCGGAAGCATTCCCAGAGGATGGTGAGTCCGCTCGACGCTCGCCTTCTGATAAATATAGTTGGGTTCGACGTATTCAACCCCTGACTTCGCGCGGATATCCCCAATAAGCCGGTTCATTTCAACCGGATCCTCGACTTTGACGTGCAAGATCGCGCCATCCGTCTTCAGCGGCTTGACCGTTACGGCATACTCTTCGCCAAGATCCGTGAAAAAATCATGACGCAAATCACCTAAACTGGTCACATCGTTTACGCGACCAGCTGTCTTGAGTTTTACGACCACTTCACCTTTTTTATATCGATGGGTTGTTTGTTTTGACGTTTCTTCAGACGCAGCTTGATTCTGGGCGAGAACCAAACTGAATACGGAGAAAGTAATAAGAACGCTCCAAACCGACGGGAATCCTTTCCGCATCTGTTCCTCCTTGAGCTTTGATGTAGACTCAAGTTATTTAGTCTAGAACGATAGCACTTTCTGTCAAACAAAAAGCGAACGGCAATACACAATTATGAAATTTTCAAAACTCACCAAGACTCATCTTAAAGAAATAAGGCAACGAATCGAGCTTGCGCGCGTGCTCGTCGATGAAGAATCGCTTGAAAAATATTCGCGCGACTTCACCGAGGATTTGCGCTTTCTCCCGGAGGTCGCCGTTCTCGCCGCAACCACTGAAGAAGTCTCATGGGTGCTGAAGTACGCATCCCAGCATCGCATTCCGGTTACTCCGCGCGGCGCCGGTACCGGGCTGAGTGGGGCCGCTTTGCCCGTGGAAGGCGGCATCGTGCTCTCTCTTGAGAGGATGAATCGCATCCTCGAGATCGACGAAAAAAATTTAATGGCGGTCGTTCAACCTGGCGTCATCACCGAGGTCTTGCAAACGGCGGCGCAAGACAAGGCCTTGTTTTATCCCCCTGATCCGGCAAGCCGGGGCAGTTGCATGCTTGGTGGCAATCTCTCGCACTGCGCGGGCGGGCCGCGCGCCGTAAAATACGGCGTCACGAAAGATTATGTCTATGGGGTCGAAGCAGTGCTCCCGACAGGCGAGACCATCCATCATGGAGGAAAACTGCTGAAAAACTCTACAGGCTACAACCTCACGCAGCTCTTAGTGGGAAGCGAAGGCACGCTTGCGGTCATCACGAAGATTTATTTGAAGCTCATTCCGCTGCCAACGCATCGGGCGCTTGTTCTCGCACCCTTCGACACGCTCGAAAAACCAGCGGCGGCAGTGGCTGCATTGTTTCAAGCGGGTCTGACGCCAAGCGCATGCGAATTCATGGAACGTTCCGCCATCGAAGCGGGATGCAAGCAAACTTCTTTGCCCAATCCGTTTCCTGATGCTCAAGCGATGTTATTGATTGAAGTCGACGGCTTCAATCAGACTGAAATAGATCGTCAGCTTGAAGTGCTGGCGCAAGTGCTAGAGCAATTTGATGCCAAAGACATCGCCTTGGCCGAAACACCTGAAAGGCAGGCTTCGCTTTGGCGCATCCGCCGTTCAATCGGCGAGGCGGTAAAGACACGCTCGATTTACAAAGAAGAAGACACCGTGGTTCCTCGTTACGCATTGCCTGAGCTGTTGTCTGGGGTAAAGAGCATCTGCGCGGAACACGGGGTGGCAAGCGTCTGTTATGGCCACGCGGGGGATGGCAACCTTCATGTAAATCTGCTCAAAGAAAACCTCTCTGATGAAGAGTGGACCCACGAGCTGCCGAAATGCATCACTAGGATTTTCGAAACGGTCCGCAAGCTGGGTGGCACGGTAAGCGGCGAACATGGCGTGGGATACGTCCAACGCGAATACTTGCCCCTCGTTTACGGCGAGGCGGAACTGGCGCTCATGCGAAGGTTGAAAGAGGCATTTGATCCGGTAGGAATATTGAATCCAGGGAAAATGCTCCCGTCTCGTGGGTAGGGCGTGTTTTCAGTTTTTTGTAAGCGAGGCAGCCAGATCAGGCCCGAATTGGAGCTCCGCTGAACCGAAGCTCAGCGCCTTCTGATCACGATCTCATTTTTCCAAATCGATTCGGGTGCAAGCGCCGGCGTATTTTCCTCCAACCGCGGTTTGTCTTGGTCGATCACGACCACACGCTGCAGGTCCTCATCCGCTCTGCAAATCTGCGCATACCCTACGAGTTTCTCTCGATCCCCTTCACTCTTATACACAGGCACTTTCTTCGCTTTGCAACGCACTTGAACTTCTTCAAGCTTTTGCGCCGCTGCCATCGATTTATAGCGACAGGGATCTGCATGGCCACAGTCATTGATCTGACAAGTCTCAAGCCCTGCCGATTCTTCCGGAAGCGCCCCAAAAGCCACTCCCGCCAGTCCTTGAATTACGACCAAACCCAAAAGAATTTTTCTTATCAACACCATTAGTTTCCAATCTCCAATAGGGGAACATCCGTCGCAATCGCGCCAAAAGCGCGCAGCGAATATTTTGAAGCGCGCTCATCACTTGGCAACGCCTGATCCTTCTGCGATTTCACGTCTCTGAGCCCCGGCGTGAGCGATGAACACAACAACAGGGAGATGGGATAGTTTTCCGTGATACCCATCACGATGCAAGCCCCCGGAGAAACCAAAGACTGAGGGTTCAATCCCGATAAGGGACTGATCTGATTGTTCTCGCTATCGGTAGGAAAACGAACGCTTGCCAGGCTTCCAAGATCAAAAACCGTGAATAAGCCGCCGATCGAACCCCAACCCAATCCTTTAGTCACTTCGATTCCCACCGGAGCGGTTAGGCCAAAACTGGGTGCGATTCTGCTGAACTCATTGGTGTCGTCAAGAGCGGCTTCGCCGCCAGCGCCGATACCGACGTATGCGCCGATAGAGAGAGTAACGCCCTCTGCGTCTCGCCGCCGCCTCTGAACGGCGCCGTAGTCAGCGCCATGTTGGTTTAAGAAAGCCGTGAGATCTTCTGGCGCCCTGACCGAGGCAAGATCCGCTAAGAGCGGCAAATACCTTTCAAGGCCCTCAGGAAGTTTGAGATCAAGCTGCGAGGCCACCCAGAGAGAGCGTTCGGCAAGCTCACCGTAATTCTGATTTCTAACCGCAGTCATATAACCTTCTACGGTTTTCAAAAACTCCCTGGCGCGGGCAAGACGGTTCGTGTTCTTTTCGTAATGCAAGCCCAACGTGAAATTCAAGATCGAGTTCGCCTGCCTGACATACGCGTCAAAGAACTGCTGCAGTGAAGACTGATCTTCAGAGAGGTTTAAGGAGATTTTTTCGCTCTCTTGACCTGCTCTTGCTTGTGCTTGAGACAGTTTGATCAGCAGCGTATGAAGTTCAGCGAGGTTCTTTTTCGTGAACCTAGAGTTTGTTTTATCCCATCCTTCGTTCGCCTTATTCACCAAATGAGTCATCACCCAAGGAGTGATCTCTTCCTTTGAGAATACGCCGTCACCCCGCACAAAGAGCTTCACAGCGTTTGAAGTTCTTTTGAGCGACCTTACGAGTTCAGGATTCTCTTTTTCGCATTTTCCAAAATCAACCTCTGAGAGGGCACCCAAGACTTCTAGCGGGGCAGCTCCCTGTTCAAGATGCTCGCCAATGACCAGTGAAGTAGCGATGACAAGTCCCTCTTCGCAATGCGAAGCCGTGATTTGGCCCAACAACGCTTCAAGGTCGCGACTCACTGCGCTTTGCAGCGTTTGCGAAAACTTTCTGCCTTTTTTCACGGCTCCCGCCGAAAGAACGGAACAGGTGTGTTCGGTGAGGTTCTCAAGCCCAGGTTTGCACAGATTCTTTTGCACGACATCCAAGAGGGCGCGGGTTATCGACGTTTTCGCCGAATCGACGATGAACTTCGCTAAACCATCAAGGATTTGGGTCTGCCAACTCAAGCCGCTCATGACTACCGGGGGCTGCAGAGGAATCAAAGGTTGTTTCATGGCCTCAAGCCGCGACAATTCGCTAGGCCGCGTGGAGGGCGCCGTGCCCGGATTCTCTGAATCGCTGGGAGGCGCGCTGGGCGGCTGACCCGGGGCAACAGCGTTCAAATGCTGGCTCTCGGGCAGTGCGATCAAATCATGCACGGATTGCCACTTGTCTTGCGATGGAAAGCCGGAATTCTGATTTAGGCAGAACCGCCTTACAGCATCGAGGTCGCTTTTGACCTTCTCTTTTTGTGTCGCGTCCAAAATATAGTCTGCTTTAAAGGTAAGCCGGACGAAAGCCCTGATCGCATTGTTGCAGGCATCGACATAATAAGTGAACGTCTCTTCGTACTCAATCGGACGGGGATGAAGCGAATAAGGCGCCGCTTGAACATTCGAGGCAAAAGATATCGTAGTCAAAATCATTAAAAAAACAGCGCTTTTCATTGTACCGCTCAAAGCTCCATTTCCGACAAAATCAGTCGCCTTTTACACGAAAAACAAGCTCCTTGTCAATTCAAAGATTTCTCATAAATAAAAATAGTTTATTCATACTGACCGGTGGTCCGGCCCAGGCTTTATTATGAGCCGGCGAACCCGGCGCAGCAGCTTGGCGATAGTGTCGGGCCATCAGCGCTCAATCATCCCGCGACGCCATCCCCAAAGCCACATGGTCATGGCTAGCCAGGTGCCCAAAGCTTGAACAACCACCCAATCCTCTTCTCCTACTACAAAACCTGTCAGCAAGATCAGAGACCAAAGCGTGAACTGAAAGGTCATCTCTTCAGAACGGTCTTTTGCGCAGAGCTTTCCGAATGTGCGCAAAGGCCAACCCAGAGCACCCCCGACGAACCACAAAACGTATCCAATGATCTGATACGATAACGATTCGCGTTTGCGACAGACAATTCTTCTAAGTTCTCGGGGCGCTGCTTTCCTCGTGACCACATCATTCAAAGCCTGGTGTACGCCAGAGAAATTCGCTTGCCCCTTTTGATACGCCAATCGATGGGCATCCACGAGTTGATCAAGCGTCTGGGCCTCGAGAACCACCGAATGAAGCGCGGCTTCCACCTCGGAGAGCAGCATTTCCTCGGCGGCGCGCTCATCACGCTCGTACAAACCTTGATACCTCGCCACGCTAATCGGAGCAGCCCACCTGAGATACAAGTAAGACCTGCCCGCAAACTTGTTCTCATAGTTCGTGCCGTAGACGTAAATCTGCAGGCCAAGCTTCCAGTTCGCCTTGCGCTCGGCCCTCAAAGCCACGTGCGCTACGCCCGGACGCAAAGGTTTCACGAGCTGAGACCGATGCCTGGGATCAGCCTCGGGGAATACCGAGAACCAGTGTCCCCGATGCAAGAGCCCGGCGACATGATCAAGGGTTTGTTCGTTCTTCGCAATGCGCTGGTCAGACTTGTAGTACTGGTCGCTCGAGCGAATGATCGGGATGCAGCGGAAGAATCTATAAAAGGGTTTAAGAAAAGGCACGCGAAAGACCGAATCCTTCACGAAAGTAAATGGCCAAACCGGAGCAAGCATCGCGCCTAAAATATCGTCGTAAAAATAGTTGCCGTAGTTTGAAACAAGGATGCCCGGTTTTTCTTGAAGTTCCTGCTGGAGAAAAAACGGCGCTCGCGACCAGTTTTTAACGCGATAGGTTCCGAAGACGATCGGATAATGCACAAGCCAGCGCACCAATAAAAGCAACCCGCCACGAAACGTTTCCATAGGAAGATACTCTTCTATTAGCGCGAAAGACTCATGTCAACTCGGCATGCCGAACCTGCAGCTGCAAGCGCTTGGTGCCTTGCCATTCGTTCCATTGAGGCGAGATCCAAAGAGAACACGGATTTCCCGCCTGAAGCCTGTCCATTTCAAGGCGCGCATTGCCCTCTTGAATGCAGTTGAACCAGACCGCCTCAAGTCGCGCTTTGCCTTCAAGCCTGAGTTTTAGGTGCTTTTCTTTCATGACTTTGACGTCAGCCGCGGCGACATTGGCTACTTTGAACACGGGTTCCGGGAATTGATGCCCGAAGGGCTCAAGCATCTGGAGCTCTTCCACAAGCCTTCCGTCGATTTCGCTCAATCCGACTTCCGCGTCAAACCGCTGTTCCCGTCGAAACTGTTCTTCAAGCGTGGTCATCGCCATGTGCAAGTTGAGTGATTCCATGAACAGCACAAGCTTTTCCCTGGAAAGGCTTACGCCGCCTGCATGAGCATGCCCACCGTAGTTGAGAAGATGGCAGGCCACGGACTCTGCCGAGATCGCCGCCAAAATATCGATCTTCGAGATTGAACGCACGCTGCCCTTCAGGGCGTCTTGACTGCCTTCTTTGAGCGCGAGAACGAATGCAGGCCTGCCAAACTCTTCGACGATCTTTGAGGCCACGATCCCGACCACGCCCTCATGCCAGGCTTCAGATTCTTCCTCGGGGGCCGCGAGCACCAGCGCCCTCGGCCACGGGCCAAGAGCCGCCGCCGGGATTTGCGCAGACAATGATTGCCAACGCGGGTCTTGAAGCTGTTTTAACGCTTGTTCTCTTGCTTGCGCATGGACGCGGTCTTGCGTCTGCCTTCTCGCAAGGTTGATTTGTTCTAACTCCTGGGCCAATGCCTTGGCTTTGTCGAGATCGCGACAAGTCAGAAGATCAAACGCAGCCCTAGCGGATTGAAGCCTGCCGGCCGCGTTGATTCGAGGCCCCAAGACAAATCCGCAATGCATCGCCGTCGGTCTTTGAACCTTGGCAGCCTCTAAGATCGCCTTAAAACCTGGCCGCGGACTGCGCGCCAAAACTCGCAATCCATGAGTGACAAGGATTCTATTCACACCTCTGATGTCAACGACGTCGGCGACTGTCGCTACAGCTACAAGGTCAAGAAGCCTGACGAGGTTGGGTTCTTGCCGGTGGGTGAAATAACCCGCGATCCGCAGTTCCGTTCTCAAACCCATGGCGAAGAAAAAAGCCAGGCCCGCGCCGCAAAGGTTCTGCAACCCTGATTCATCTTCAGGTCGCTGAGGATCAACGACCGCCAACGCTTGCGGCAACTGGGCCGCCACTTTGTGGTGATCTAAGATGATCAGATCCACTCCGCGATCTTTGGCAAGACGAGCAGGTTCAACGGCGGTGATGCCGCAATCGACGGTGATGATGACGCTTGCCCCTTGGTCTATCAGCCGCTCCAACGCGCCCGAATGCACGCCATAGCCTTCTGTAAATCGGTTGGGTTGATAAGCGATGACTTCGATGCCCAGTGAATGAAAAAAGTCGACCAGCAGCGACGCCCCGCAAGTGCCGTCAACGTCGTAGTCGCCATAGACCGCGATGCGTTCCTCGCTTAGAACGGCCTTCACCAGCCTCGACACCGCTTTCTGCATATCGATGATGGAAAAAGGATCGGGCAGTTTATTGAGTTCCGGGTGCAGAAATCGCTCGAGTTGTTGGATGGATTTCACTCCCCGGTTCCAAAGCAGCCTGGCTACGACGGGGTGGCAATCAAGGTAGTTGCGTATCTCTTGGGCCGACTCCAAGGGTGAATCTTCGTCTCCGACATGTATACCCCAGAGTTTCCTCGGTCCGCTCACGTATTCCCCTGAACTCATTCTCTTCCCCGCTGTTCGTCATTAAGGCCTTGGTGCAATCAGGGGCGTATTCTTCATAGATGCGACCTTCTTGAGCCGGCGCTGTTGCCAATCGGTAACCAAGATTAAAATGGGCGATGCAATGAAAATGGAAGAATAAGTCCCCACAAGGATTCCGATCATCATAGTAAACGCGAAATCGTAAATCACTCCGCCACCCAATACCATCAATGCAACCACGACTAGAAGCGTAAAGAGCGAGGTCAGCAGGGTGCGGCTCAGGGTCTCATTGATAGATCGATTGACGTTGTCTTTGAACGTTCGATTCGGATACCGGATCAAGGCTTCTCGAATACGGTCGTAGACGATGATCGTGTCATTGTTGGAATAACCAATGACGGTAAGGATGGCGGCGACGATCTGCAAATTGAACTCTTTCTGAGTCAGCGAAAAAATGCCCATCGTGAGGATCACATCGTGCGCAAGCGCCACAACAGCCCCAGGGCCGTAGCGATAATCAAAACGAACGGCCACATAAACCAAGATGCACAGCAAAGCATAAAACATCGAGAGAAAGCCGCTCTTTCGAAGCGCTTTTCCCGCCTGCTCACCCACCACATCCACTCGCTGAATCTCAAAATCAGCCTTTTGCATTTTTTGCGAAAGGCTGGATTCCATTTTGAAAATGATTTCTTGCGACTCCGCATCTTCGCCGCGAAGCTTGACCAGAAACTCATTCTGTTGAGTCTCTCCGAGCTGTTGGATCACGAGGTTGCCAAGGCCGCCTCCTCCTAAAAGGTCGCGCAGTTCAGAAACGCTGACCGGCTTATCGAACTTGAGCTGGATCTCAGCGCCACCTACGAAGTCGATGCCGTAGTTAAAACCCCTGCTCATGAGCAGAACGACGCTAACAACGACTAGCGCGGTGGAAATGGCCAACCAAACATAACGATGGCCAACGAAATTCACTTTAATGTCTTTAGGGATGATTTCCAGCATTTAGATGCTCAACTCCTTGACCTCGAACCGGTCCGTGTACCAATCAAAGAGAAGCCTGCAAACAAACACCGCCGTGAACAACGTAGTCACGATCCCAATCAAAAGAGTGATGGCGAATCCCTTGATCGGGCCGGTGCCAAAATTGAATAAAACCGCTACAGCGATCGCATTCGTGACATTAGCGTCTAAAATGGTTCGAAACGCTCTGTTGAAACCCACCTCTACAGCGACCTTGGCGCTCTTTCCAGACTTGAGCTCTTCCCGGATGCGCTCATAAATAACGACATTGCTGTCGACCGCGATGCCTACCGTCAGTGCAATCGCCGCTATGCCCGGCAAAGTCAAACTCACTCCCAAAGCCGCAAGTATCGCGAGCACAAAAAGAACATTCAAGATGAGCGAGATGTCTGCGATCAAGCCGCTGAGCCGATAGTAGATCAACATCCCAAGAAACACGGCGAAGCAACCTACGATAGCGGCGAACTTGCCCTTTTCAATCGAGTCAGCGCCCAAGCTTGGGCCAATGACCCTTTGCTCTTGAAACTTGAGCTGCGCAGGCAGGGCACCGGCCCGAAGCACGATTGCAAGGTCTGTCGCTTCATTGAGCAACGTGTTGTAATCGCCGTAACCAAGGGTGATCTGAGCTTGCCCTTGCGAAACTCGCGATTGAATCACCGGCACCGAATGCACGATGCCATCGAGCACGATGGCCAATTGACGGTGAAGCTTCTCACCGGTCATTCGATCGAAAGCCTCCGCACCTTTCGCATTGAAATGAAGATTCACATAGGGCCTGTTGTCTTGCGGGTCGATTTCGACGGAAGCCTCTTTGAGATCTTCACCAGTGATCTCGGCCTTTGAAGTCAATAAATGGGCGATGCGACCTAGATTGCCTTCGCTGCCAGCGCGCCTGCCCTCGCGCTCAAATGCGATTTCTGTATTCGCGGGAATCTTGCCTTTAGCGAGCTCGTTGATCTTCTGAACATAATCGGAAAACCTCTCCCCTTGTTCATAAGAGAGAGAGTTCTTGGCCTCGATTTCAGAAACGAGCGCCGCCACTTCGTCGGAAGACTTTTCTTGGCTCACCAGCTTGAACTCAAGCCTTGCCGTTCTGCCGATAAGTTCCTTGGCGCGCTCAATGTCTTTGATGCCAGGAAGTTCAACCGAGACGCGATCCTTCCCTAAGCTGGCGATCACGGGTTCAGCGACCCCGAACTCATCAATTCGGTTTCGGATCACTTCAATGCTCTGGCCGATGGTCCGTTCCCTGACCGCGTCTTTATAGAGTTTGCTCAGGCCAAACTCGTAGTCATTGCCCGCGTCGCCGGTCATCCGAAAGTGATCAAAGTCTTTCTTGATCAGATCGTGGAGTTTCGCCTTCTCGGGCAAATTCGCGCATTGCAAAGAAAACCTAGGATCATCACTCAACCCGGCGCTGGTTGAGGTCGAGGGCTTGATGAGGCTGCATCCGATTTGCCGGCGCTTGATTTCTTCGTTCAATGTCTCCGCAAGCCGGTCGGCAACGTCGGTGAAGACGCGTCTAAAGTCGACGCCCAAAACCATGTAGACGCCACCCTGAAGATCGAGCCCAAGATTGATCTTTTCCTTGATCAAGAACTTTGATTTCTGAGGATCCAGTTTCAAAACCGTCGGAGCAACATAGGCCACCGCACCCACCGTTACCACGATGAGAAAGAGCAGTTTAGCCCACCAGCTGCGCGACATTTTTGTTTAGGCTCCTTGTTCTGGCGATTTGCCCGTGGCGAGATTGGGGTTCACGCTCGCGACTTGGCTTTTCAGCATCTTCACTCGCACGCCATCTGCGATTTCAACGGTCAACACCTTATCCGTGATTCCGGTGACTTTCCCGAAAAACCCCGCGTTGGTTACAATTTCATCACCGTACTTGATCTTATCAAGTAAATTCACGTGTTCCTTCAACTTTTTTTGTTGCGGACGGATCATGAGAAAATAAACCACCAAGAACATCAATCCAAATGGCAGCAGCATTTCCGCGATGCCAGGTTGACGAGGAGCCGCTGCCCCGGGCGCACCTGATGGAACTTGGGTTTGGGCTGTGGTTGCTTCACCACCGGGCGGTGGTGGTGCGCTCTGAGCAAAAGCCTGATTGAATAAAACGGACGACATAAGGGAACCTCTTTATAAGAAATAGTTGAGTATTTATGACGAGACTTGCTTATAGAGGGCTGGGGCTTCTTCGTCAAACCGATTTTCGACGATCGCAGATCGAATCTTTTGCATGAAACTCAAGTAAAACGAAATGTTATGCAAGGTATTTAAAACCGCGCTTAAGATTTCTTCCGCCACGAAAAGGTGCCGCAAATAGGCTTTAGTAAAGTTTTGACACGTGTAGCACGCGCACGCCTCATCTAAAGGTGTGTTGTCTTCGGCGTACTGAGCATTCTTGATGTTCACCTTTCCCACGCTCGTGAACAGCTGCCCGTTTCGGGCGTTTCGCGTAGGCATCACGCAGTCAAACATGTCAATTCCGTAAGCCGAAGCTACAAGTAAGTCTTGTGGACGACCCACTCCCATCAAATACCGAGGCTTATCACTTGGAAGCAGTGGCGCTACTCGCCTGACCACCTCGTGAGTAAGAGCGATGGGTTCTCCAATCGCAAGGCCCCCCAACGCGTAACCATCAAAACCCATCTTCTCAAGACGGGCGATGCATTCTTCTCTGAGATCAAGAAACATGCCTCCTTGCACGATTCCAAACAACCGTTGGTGAGATTTCAATCTATAGTCGCGGCAGCGCTGCGCCCAACGCAGCGTGCGCTCCATGCTTTCGGCCACGAGTTTCTTGTCTTGGGTAAATTGAGGACATTCATCAAACGCCATGACGACATCGCTCCCAAGAGCGGCTTGGATCTCCATCGAAAGCTCAGGAGTGAAGAAATGTTTTGAACCATCGATATGGCTTTGAAACTCGACCCCGTCTTCACGCACCTTGCGCAAGCTCGAAAGACTAAAAACCTGATAGCCACCGCTGTCGGTGAGGATAGGGCCATCCCACCTCATGAACTGATGCAAACCACCGAGTCTTTCGATGCGCTTGTGACCAGGCCTTAGATAGAGGTGGTAAGTATTGCCCAAGATCATCTGTGCGCCGGCCTCTTTGAGATCACGAGGGGTGAGTGACTTCACTGTAGCCTGGGTTCCGACGGGCATGAATTGAGGACCCGTCAAAGGGCCGTGCTCAGTTTGTAAAGTGAACAGCCGAGGAGAAAATGGGGGGATAAGTCCATCTTGAGGCTCGGTGATAAGATCAGGTGCATTCAACGTCGTCGGCATTTTTCGCTTTATAGCGAATTCAGGTGTGCAGGACAACTCTTTAAATTGACGGAAACGATCGGGAACTGGGCGACAAGCGCACTTTTGGTGTGTGCGGTGTTTGGTTCTCTAAACGCCTATGCCGAAAACGACAGGCTTTGCGCGACTAAACCGAAGAACCAACTTCTCGCTCACGCCAGAATCCCGGATGAGAAACAACAAGAGTGGTTGAAGCAATACAGGGAAACGAAGAATCCAAAGTTTCTTCATCGTATTTTGGAAGCGAATATCCAGCTCATACAAATACGAGCAAAACAAACTCGCAGGTGGGCCCGAGAACTGGATTTAGATGATCTTGTTGGCCAAGGCTCATTGCATGTGCTCGAGGTTCTTTCGATGCGAAAAGACTCTATTGAACAGATCTCATACTTCTTATCGGATTCACTAAAACACCATTTCTTTGATTATGCCTCAGAGCAGCTTTCTAAAAGTTCCGGTGCGGGACGACAACGCCTTTCAAAGGTCTCTCAACTCAGAAAAACCATCGCCGAATTCGAACTCCAAGGAAAAAAACCTACGGTGAACCAACTGGCAGCAAGGTTGGATCTCCGACCGAATGAAGTGCTCGACCTGATCGATCTCGCAAGGTCCCCCGTCGAGCTTGATGCTCCTATTTCTACACTAGATAAACGCACCAGGCGAGATGCCCATCACGACATCGTTTCTGCGAACCCACCTGAACCTGACTCCGAACCTATTCACGCAGAAAAGGTTGCCTGGGGCAGCGCTGTGCAAGACATCTTAGATAGAAATGAACTCAATGGGAGGCCTCTCACTGAACTGCAACGAGCGATACTCACCGAAAGAATTTTTGTTGACGATGACCATTCTGCCCTACGACTCAGTGAAATTGCCGCCAAACAAGGTGTACCAAAAGATCGGGCGACTAAGACAGCCACTCGCCTACGAGCTCAAATAGTGCGGCACTTGCGCAACTCTGGACTTAAGCTCCCGAATGTCGCAAGCGCAGCACCAGTGAAAGTTCCAGGCGTACTTGGGTGGATAGAGAAAGCGCTTGAAGACGGAACTATTCTCAATCCGCCGCTTACCGAGCGGGAAAGGATTCTCGTGACACGCCACATATTGGCGGATGAGCCTATGCTTTTGAAAGATCTCGCCACAGAACTCGGTCTGCACCCTGCGATACTTGTCGACAACAAGAGCGTCTTACTTTTAAAATTCAAGAACCTTTTGGAGCAGAACGGGATTGTGGCGCCCAGAGACTTTGATATTGAATCCGCGGTGCATTTTGAAGCGCGTTACCGAGACCCCCCTCTCAAAGAAATCGTGAATAGGATTCTATCAACAAATACAATTGACGACAGGGTCCTGTCTTCAACAGAAGGACGCATCGTTCACAAACACATTCTTACGCCCGCACCGGTGCCATTGAGTCAAATTGCCACGGAACTAGGGAAAGCAGACGTTGACCTTGAGCGTACCAAAGCATTGCTCACCCTTGAGATCCAAAATGCGATCCGCAGAAGAGGCTTTTCATATTCAGATGGAAAAGCGGTAAGACCCAAACGCATTGCAATCGATGAAACTCAAAAGAAAAGCTCGGGTGACTTGATCAGAGCCGCAATCGAACAAGAGCGACTTGGACAAGTCTCTCTGTCTAAAGTCGAAGTCGAACTACTCAAGCAGCGGATTTTTACAGATTCTCCAACAAAATTTAGCGATCTTGAGAAAAAACTAGGCCAAGATCACTCAACTTTATCTTTCGTGGCAAGAAAGCTGCTTCTCAAGCTAGAGGGCCACCTTCTCGAGAACAGAGTTCATGAGCTTTCGAGCTTAGACATCAAGACCCTTGCCGCGTTCGAAGCAAGCAATCATCAAAGGCATGATTTCACGAGCATTCTTGGCAAAATGCTCGAATCAAAAAAAATCGGAGCACGTTCTTTAAGCCCTCCGGAACTCTCAATCCTTCGAGACCGCATCGTCACCCGAAAACCTGTTGATGACGAGGTCTTGGCAAAGAGCTTAGGCTTTACGCCAAAACACATACGCAAAGTTGAAACGAAACTACGAGACGAAATTCAATCTTTTCTCAACCCCAGAAAACCTACAGAGCTCTTGCGAAAACTTATTCTAAACCCCAAACAAATTGAACTTGAGCTCAATGCTACAGAAATGGCTGTTTTTATGAATTTGGTCGATATCGATCCTCGCTCCCCAAAAGAACTTGCCGAAAGGTTGGGTTACCTCGAATCCTCAGTGTATCATGCTAAAAAAAAGCTTTTATCAAAACTCAGGAGCTACCTTGAGAGTCACGGGGCCGTCCTTGACCCATCTGCTGATCTTGAAGAAGTCATACATTATCACGTGATCTTCAACTCACCCGACCATGAAGCTACAATCAATACGGCCATCAAAAATCGTGTTCTTAATGGAAAACCCCTCGACGAGGTTGATTTTACGATCTTAAAAACAAAAATTTTTACTCCAGTTCCTGTTGATTACAAGGAACTAGTTCGCGAGACGGGACTTTCTAACACCGTACTTTCCGATCGGGAAGCCTTACTGCGGGCACGTGTTACAAATCACTTTTATCGAGAGAGTGTGTCTTCGGCCAAAAAAACGCGTGACCCCTTAGGCCCCTCAATCCGGTCAAGAATATCTCGAGCACTCGAGACAGGAACTCTCGGAGACGAACCTCTAACTGCGGTCGAAAAAGCAATACTTGAAGATAGGCTATTCACGGATAAGCCTAAACCGCTCAGTGAGTTGCTCGTTAAAGCCGGCCAAAAAAGAAAAGAAGCTTTTGCCAAAGAGGAGCCCTTTTTACTTGAGAAGGTCGAAACCTGGCTATTTGAGCAAGGAATCCCGCCCGAAAAACTTTATAACACCGTATCATTCCTCGAATTTGAGTACCTCAATCAATATGACAAAGACATCGCAACTTTCCTTACTCGAGCAGTAGCGACACAAGAGCTTGACGGGCACCCTCTAAATGAAAGATTA
>JBFMCE010000065.1:0-21703 GCA_040754655.1 Bdellovibrionota bacterium
CGGGCTTTTGAATTTTTACAAAACCCACCGGATAGGGAATTTAGAATGGTTCGAAGGCGGAAAAATGCATCGCGTGGTCTCACTCGGGGGCAAGGTTGGGAAGATCGTAATTGCCAACGAAGCAAGAAATTCTCGACTGCTGGTTGAGATCGATTTTCCGGATACGGCGCTGATTCATCTCATTCTAAGACGAGTGCGAAGCTTATTTGACCTTGATTCCGATCCGCTTGTCATCGCTAACGCGTTGGAATTTGATATCGAAGTCAGAGGTCTCTTGAGAAAAAATCCCGGTATTCGGCTCCCGTCAGGGTGGGATGGCTTTGAGGTCGCAGTTTCTTCCATCCTAGGGCAGTTTGTGACAGTCGAGTTTGGCGGCTCCCTGGTCGCGGACTTGATCGAGCTTCTTGGAAAAGACTCAGGGTTGAAGCATGGAGGCCGTTCGATTCGATTGTTCCCCACCGCGAAGCAGATCGCCGAATCCGATCTTCGGGGGCTTAAGACCACATCTGCTAGAAAAGAGACCCTCATCGCTTTTTCAAAAAAAGTGATGGAAGGCGAACTTTCGCTCGAACCCACGCAAGACGTGGATGAGTTCTTGAAAAAAACCATGGCGATCAAAGGAATCGGGCCTTGGACCGCAAATTACATGGCTATGAGGGTGCTCCGCCACACGGATGCGTTTCCGCATACGGATTTGATTCTTGCGCGGGCTCTGGATCGGCATCCTAAAGAGGTCGTTGCTCAAATGAGCCCCTGGAGAGCGTATGTCGCGACGCTGTTTTGGCGAGAGTATTCTGAAATCCTGAAGAAGAAGAAAGGAAAACGTTCGTGAAAAAAGCGCAATGGCTGATGGATTCAAAGGTTGGGCGTCTCTATTTGGTTGCTTCTGAGAAGGGGCTTCTGGGCGTGTTTTGGAAAAAGCAACCAGAGCCGATGGCGCCCTCTCTCAAAGGGGCGAAACCAGAAATAAAGGTACTCTGGCAAGCGGTCAACGAGCTCGATGAGTATTTGAATGGAAGACGGAAAAAGTTCGATGTGCCTCTTGATGTCGCGGGAACGCCGTTTCAAGAGCGGGTTTGGGATCAGCTGAGCAAGATTCCATACGGAAAAACCTACTCTTATAAAGAGATCGCCAGCCAAATCAAAAACGAAAAGGCCGTTCGAGCTGTAGGCACCGCCAATGGGAAGAACCCCGTTTGCATCATCGTTCCTTGTCATCGGGTGATCGCAGCCGATGGGTCTCTTGGCGGTTATTCCGGCGGAATTGAAATCAAAAGAAGGCTTCTTGAACTTGAAAAGGGCTTGCTGAGCGCCGAGCGGGTGGAAAGCAAAAAAGCGATTTTCACTTCACTTTCTCAATCCTGAATTTGCGCCCTTTGATGCGGCCATTCGAAAGCCTCTCAAGCGCGGTTTTAGCAAGGCGCTTCGAAACAGCTACGTAAGAGAAGCGATCGTGGATTTCAATTTTACCTACGTCCGAGGCGTTTAAGCCTCCGGCCTCGCCAGTCAAAGCCCCCAAAATATCTCCAGGCCTCATCTTATCCTTGCGACCCCCTGAAATAAAGAGGGTCTCCATCGAGGCATCTTGCGGAAAGTCCCTTTGGTTTGCATCCATCTCAAGCTGCTTAGCAGCGGGCAAGTTCTTTTTTTCAAGCGGCGTGCGCGTGTACTCTTCGATCATCTGGCGCTTTGGTTTTTCACGAGGAGTTGCGAGTGAGATGGCGAGACCGCTTTGACCAGCGCGTCCCGTCCGTCCGACTCGATGCACGTAAACCTCGGGTCGTGAAGGAAGATCGAAATTGAATACGATGTCTAGATTTTCAATGTCGATGCCGCGCGCGGCTACGTCGGTCGCGATCAACACACGCGTGCTGCGATTGCGGAACTTCGCCATGACCCGGTCGCGTTCGCTTTGGTCAAGGTCGCCGTGAAGGCAGGCCGCGCTGATACGCGCATGCGCTAGTTCGCGCGCGAGTTCATTGACGGTGGTTTTGAGATTGCAAAACACGATTGCCGACTCTGGTTTCTGGTTTTGAAGAATCCACAAAAGAACCTTTAATTTGTTCTCTTGCTCGGTTTCGTAAAATACTTGAACTATATCTGGAGCCGGGTCTTCATCTTCAATCGTGACGTGCACGGGGTCGCGTTGATAGGCATGGCTCATTTCTTCGATCGATTCCGGGTAGGTGGCTGAGAAAAACGCGGTCTGCCGGGTTTCGGGAGCTGTCCGCAGAATTTCCTTCATATCTTCCTGAAAGCCCATGTCGAGCATGCGATCAGCCTCATCAAGCACGACAAAAGAGGTATCGCGAAGATCAAGCGTACGGCGTCCCAAGTGGTCGAGCACGCGACCTGGCGTTCCTACGACAATATGAACGCCTTTCTCAAGCGCCCCGATTTGCGGAAACAGAGGTTGTCCGCCTGAAAGAATGAGGACTTGAAGGCCCGGGTGACGACGCCCAAGCTTCCTCATCTCGCGAGCGACCTGGATGCACAATTCACGGGTGGGGCAGAGTACAAGCGCTTGAAGTCTTTTACCTCGAAGTTCGATCTTTTGAAGAATAGGAAGCGTGAATGCCGCCGTCTTTCCGCTTCCGGTTTTGGACTGACCGACTAGATCTTTGCCGTCAAGAAGATGCGGGATGCTCTCGGCTTGGATGGGGGTGAGCTTCTCGAAGCCAAGCTCTTGGACGACCTGAAGCAATTCTTTTGAAAGCGACAGCGAGCTGAAGTTTGTGGTCATGAAACGTCTTCCTCAAGACTGTATAGCAGCTTTCCAGTCGAAATGCTTGATGAACCCGCTCCTCAACGGCCACTTTCCGCGTAATTGAACACGTATCTGTGGTATACGGCCATCTATGGTTAAACTAGTTCCGATTGGCGTGCCGCAAGTATGACGACCTCACGAGGCCCAAAAGAAAATCCCAAAGGCAGCTTTCGGATCATCCTCACCCTTCCGACGTCGATGCCTCGGCTTGATCAAGTCCTGCTGGAAGCGATTCGCAAGCAGAAACAAAATCTGGAGCTGAAGAATATTTCGCGCACGCAATTCAAAACGCTCTTCAAAGAAAAACGCATTCGCATCAAGGGGCAAAATGCGATCCCTTCGTCTGCCCTTGCGCAAGGCACGACCGAAATTGAGATCCTAGGGTTTGAAGACGAGCAATGACTTCCTTGATTTTGGGCCTATGATGCCTCTGTTTGCGATGGAGTTTATGAATCTCACTTCAATTTCATGGTGGCTCAAAGCTTTTACGCCATCCTGTCGGGTCAACGAGAGGTTGAAAATCTAAAAATCACGACCAACCTGGCCAAAGCTCGCGTTAATGAAACCAAGAAGCGCACCAGCATTGCATTGGTCGCTCTCGTAGGTCAGCTATCCCTCCTCACCAAGGATCTAGCGTCGGGTTTTGCCTGAAGAACCATTCCATTCCCTCACGATCAAGCACATCGGCGTCGAGGATATTTCCCTTTAAGTCTGTGAGAATGTATTTACGGTGTAATGGCCGGCTTACCATGTCGTCTGTGATTTCTATGTAGGCCCAACATGTTTTGCCGTTCATCCTGACCAAATAGCGCCTATAGGTCGCGGCTCCGGCGGCCGCCCCAATTTTAGCGTTCTTTACAATGATTTTGAGTTTAGCCGACAGTTCCGCGAGTTTCCTAATGTCTGGTTTCATGCCTCCACCATACACGCCGAACATGTCACGCCATTTCCAGGCGTTTTTTGCGCCACTTAAATCTTGGGTTGTAACCGTCAAGTCTTCCCCAGCTATCGAAACGAGCAAGTTATCGGAAGAATCTCCGCCTTTCTTTTCAGAAAGCAGAATAAGGTTGTTTGCCGCGCCAACGCCCATAATTCCAGAAATTGCAGCCGCCGCGGTAACTCCCCAGCTACCTGCTTGAGCGCCGGCCCTGCCGCCGCCACCAGCGGTCGCATAGGCAGGTTGTAGGCCTGGTCCGCCTGGACGAATATTTTTTAGCTGCCGGTGTAGGTCAGCTACTGATATAACGGCGATCGTCTTGGTCATGTCCTCCCATCCCGCAAAATAAGCGGGCACGAAATCAGGACTTGGTTCGACAATGTTCACGCCGATCATTCCGGAAGAGAAAGCATCGACGGCGGCGCAAATCGAACCCGCCGTGTAGTTTACGCTATCAAAGGTATCCATCCGCGCTGTGTATTGGAGAATTTCATATGTGCTCGAACCCCAGCCGGGTACGAGGGGAGCATGTCCTGAAGGATCATTGAACTTCACGGGGTTGTTCAAGACATAAGCATGACGGTTGTAGCCCTGAAGGTTAAAACCATCGCCTGGAATCTCAGTATCCGCCGTCAAGAACCGAGCGATGGAAGGATCGTAATACCTTGCCTTGAAGTAAATCAGCCCAATCTCTTGGTCGCTTTCTTGACCAGTGAACTGAGTCGTAACCGTGTCGTAGCCCAAGCTATGGTTGTAATCGATTTCGCCCCATGGCGTGTACAGATAGCGCGTGGCAGGAGCGCCTGTATTGTTGGTTACCACTGAAGTCGATTTCAAGTTGTCGCCATGCAAGAACCACTTGTTGCCGTACGGAGAACCGCGGTGGTTATTGCCCGTCATTGAGCTTGACGCTCCGGCCATCACTGTCGATGCGCTCGGCAGGCCCGTCAAGGTAGCTGTTACGTCTGCGTAAATACGCCCCACTCCCGGGGCATCGAAGTGATAAGTGCCATTCACTTCAGTATTGCCGTTTACGACCTGTTCTCTTCTTTCATAGTTCGGACCATAGTAATAAGTGGTGATCTGTCCACCGGTCGATGGATAATAGATCTTCTTCACTCTTTCGCCAGCGAAGTTGTAAACCACGTCAAGCACTCTCAAACCATTCCTGAAAACGGCGATCAGCTCGTTGTTTTCGCTATAATTATAGCTCCAAAGCGCGTTTGGCGTTGATTTCGATGTTACGTTACCCACGGCATTGTGATGGGTTCTCGAAACCTCCGTGGTAATGCCGCCTATTTGAGTCTCGCCAACCCAGTCCCAGCCTGAAGCCGGAGGGTTCGTCTCTCTTCGGAAACTGACATTGCCTTTTTTTGTCATGTTCCCGATAGAGTCATAATCGTAAGGCACCGGCGTCGATTGCCAGGCCCTTGCCGAACTCTTCAACCGATTGACGGCGTCGTAGTCGAAGTCATGAGTCTCGTCCGTATTGATGCCGTTGACCACCTTCGCGCTGGAAGAGCGGCGATCGACGATGCGTTCAATATTTTTGATTTCATCGTATTCATACTGCAGGTCTTGAAGCACCGTATTCGCGCTGTTTTTAACGACGATCGTGTCAATCATATCGTCGTCAGGGCGGTAAGTGTAATCGGTCGTGGCCTGAATGATGGAATTGGTTTGGTGCGTCTTCTTTTTACCTGGTCTTCCTAGGGCATCAAAGTTCTCAAGCGTGAGTATATTCCCACCGGCAAGCGTGGCGTTGGTGAGGTTGCCTGCTTTAGAATATTTATAACCGTAAATCAGTCCCCCTGGCAGGGTCTTTCGAATCAAACGGCGTTTGTAGTCGTAGGCGTAAGATTCTCCCAGTCTCTGCGTCGATCCGCCAATGGTCGTGTACTTATTGGTCACTTCGCCGGCTTGGTTGTATCGAAACTCGGTTTTCGCAGATTGCGTGCCATCGGTCGTTTCAACGACCTCGCCGAGCCTGCCAAGTGAATAACTTTCGTTTATTAAATCATAGTTGTAGACGGCCTGATAATTTCTCGAGAACGATGAATGAGTCTTTAGCTTGACGCGATCTAATTCGTCGTATTGATAGTTAGTGACTCTGCCTGTGCTGTCATCAAGATAGGTGGTCACATTGCCGATGTCATCATAAGTGTAAGCTCTGGTGCCGACATTAGTATCTATAGAGCCGACCAGCCTGCCCCAGCTGTCGAACTGCATGGTTGTCGTGCCTTTTCCATCTGGCAAGGTGATGAGGCGCAACCGGCTGGCATCATCATAGCCGTAAGAGATCGTCTTGCCCTGGGCGTCGGTCACGGATACAGCGGATCCAAATTCATCGAATAGGAACGAGGAGCTTTGTCCTTTTCCATTGGTGACGGTCACGCGGTTGGGTTGATACGTATAAGTTCTTAGGGTCTCTGAGATCGTGCTTCCGCTCATTCGGTAAACAGCGGTTGGTCTGCCGGATGTGTCGTAAGCTACTTTAATCGTCGGAACATTCAATGCCGCGCTTTGAAAGTGCGGTCTAGTGTAATACGCTTCGCGACTTGTTCCAGTATACTGATACCAGTTCTGCGTCACGATTGGATCACCTACGTTGTCACTTTCGGACTCTGTTCTATAGTTCATCCCGAAACCGTCCGTGTATTCACGAATTAAACGCGTGACAGGCGTAGAGCCGTTTAGTCCTACGGCCATCGTACGCTCTCGGCGTTGGGTAAAAGGATTGCCTTGATTCAAATAGGCGTACGTCTCAAATCCTCCATTGGGGAAATCGATTCGTGACTCTCTCCCCATATGGTCATATTGAGTCGTTGTTTGAGCGCCATTTTGATCTGTGACGCGCCAAGTTCTGCCGGCAAAGTCATGGTCATAAGTCGTTGTGAGCTCACGAAGCCCCCCGGAATAACCTCCTTGGGTTACTCGCTTAGTGCTCGTTGCCAGGTAAGTCCTAAAATCGGTATCATAAGTGGTGCTGGTTACTCTGTCGAGCGCGTCGGTGACGTTGAGCTGATTGCCATAAAGGTCGAGCTGCCTGTTCTTCTCAGTGCGCACCCATCTTGTGTTGGGTGACGAGCAAACACCGGCGTTATCGCAAAAACAGTTGGTCGCATCTTTGCACAAGACCTTATCTACATGTTCGATATAACGGTTCTGCGGTTCGTAGATATACTTCTCCCAAGCAAGGATCAGGTTGTTTGAAGTATGCTTGAGCCTGGTGCCCGTCACTCTATGTAAGTTCCAGTTGGTCGCATCGTTCTCGTAAGAGGTGGTGGTCTCTATACAATGTGTGCCGACGCAGGAGACGTCACTGATCACTCCGCCATAAGAATCATAATTGTAGTCAGACTGGTGGGTGGCAAGAAGTGTCGAGTTTTCGTAGGTTCTTTTCGTGGTTCCAGTTTTTCGGATAAACTTCACGCCTGGAATGGTTTGAATTTGATCGAAGTAAACCCAGTTCTTTTCCACCAGGTACTCGTCACCGTTATAAATCTCTTGCTCGGCAAGAAGCCCCTGAAAAGGCCGGTGCAGATAGTAGTTAGAGATATCAGAGGTGTTGGTCTGCTGGTCTACGGCAGTAAAATACTCAAAGCCGAGATCCGACCTCTCAAGCATCGGCCCATAATTGTATCGGCCGTTATCATAAGTGTATTCCGAGCCATGAGTCGTGCTGTGCCCGTTGAAGAGCGCCATGGTCTTGGTTAATAGCCTGTAGCTTGAATTAACCCCGCCGCAGTCTTCATTTTGCCTTAACTGCGCAGAACAACCGGCATTGCCAGGGGTGATGGCTCCTAGCATTTTTGATGCGTGTTCATACGATACCGTCACGCTTCCACCGAGGCTGTTTAAAGAGCTGGTAATGACATCGGGTTTAGCGCTATTGGAATAAGCGATCTTTATCGGGTGGTAGTTCGTTGGGTTTGCGCCGTTGATCATGACTACTTCTGAGATGCCGTCACCATTGATGTCGCCAGTTTTCACTCCCACAAAATGGGAATAGAGATTGGTACCAAAGCAATAGACGCAATTAGACTCTGAAGGGGCGCTTCCGTCAGTGAGCGCCGTAAGCGGCCCAAGACCGGTTTCCGTACCTAAGGCATAGTGAAGGATCACTCCCGGAGAGGCATTGCCTCTGAATGCCGAGATCAAATCGGCTCTACCGTCGCCATTGATATCGGCCATCGTATGATTGAAGAGATTTGTTCCCTCAGGGCCGTCGACAGTGCCGGTGCTGCTATTGGTGTGTACGACAAAAATTGTGGTCGCGCCTTTGGTCGAGCCAAGCATGGTTTGAATCTTAGTGCCTGCATGGCCCCTATAAACAGAGACGACGTCTTCAGCGCCATCTCCATTGATATCAGCCATCAGGTTATTCCACGTCGCTGTACGAATTGATTGCGAGTGGGGTACAGACTCATTTGTGGCGGTTGCATTGAAGGGCACATTAGGATCCGCGATCACAGTATGGGTTTGGCCAAAGAGATCGGAATTGGTCGTTCCAGGCGCCCCACCAAACATATTCATGACATTGGTGACATCAGGAACGAACATCGTGTTCGAGATTAAGCTTCCATTCCAGGCGGTGGCTACATGATAGCCGCGATGCATGACATACACGTCTGACTTTTGATCGCCATTCGTGTCGCCTACAACTAGCTGCACCGGGTGAAGGGCGTGGTTCAACATTCCGGTGTCTCGAAAGACGACGTTTGTAGAAAGTCCTTGGTCGGTTCCAGGAAGATAGTCGAAATTCAGCCGGCCATTGCTGCCACTGTTGTAACCAACGGCTAAGTCAGCCCGGCCATCGCCATTGAAGTCGCCTACAAAAGCCCCCCTGATTTGACGGGTATAATTGGCAGCCAGGCCCATCGATGGCGCTTGCACGAAAGAGCCGAAGTTCGTACCAAGCGACATTAGGTAATAGGTGAGGCGCAACTCAGAATGATAAAAAACAAGATCTGTTTTTTGATCGGCGTTGATGTCGGTCGGAAGCACTTGCCACATGGGTGTATTTGTATACCAGTTCCAGTTGGCTGTTAAGGCGGGCCCGTTTTGAAGTGAGCCTAAACCGTTCGAGTTGCCTAGGCAAAACTTCACGTTAAAACCGTTGTTTGCGGAGAAAACCAGGATCAGGTCTTTAATTCCGTCTGCATTGATATCACCCAAGTGAGAAGAGTAATACTGCATCGGCCCCATGTTATTGCCGTGCGTGGCCGGGTGAGTGACTACTGATCCGAGTTTGCCGTTCGTTCCCGAAAGGGCATACTGAATTTTTCGGCCGCCTAGGCCTTGGAACGCGCCGACTAAGTCATCCTTGCCGTCGCCGTTGATGTCGCCTAAATGATATCCGTCTATTCTGATCAAGTCGTCGAAATCGAGCCCGGAGTCTTCTAATGCGCCGATTGCACCGGAAGACGTATCCCAAGTAAATGTTTGCGCTGGCGGCGCGACGCTCTCCGAATCGTTTGATCCGATCGTTTGAATCGAAGCCAGTTGAGTTTTTTGACTGACAGGGCTCTGAACATAGACAAACTTATAGCGACGGACCAGCAAACCCTTTGATTTAACCCTGATGTTCAAGAGACGGTTCTTATAATTCTCTGGAACTGGTGTCGCATCGCTTCTGGTCTGATACTCGAATTCCACGGTACGCAGTGAGGCGAACGTTGTGGTGGTGTGCTTGGTGTAAGTGATGACTTGCGGAAGCACATCGCCATTGTAGTTGGCATAGGTGATATCGAAATAGTTTCCAAACTTGTCGACAACCTTATAAAGGTGCCAGCGGTAAATGCCGCGAGCAAAGGCGGTTCCAAAGTTCGTCTCCCAGGTAGCTGGGTACTGTGTTTGACCGCCCAACCCTGAGTGGTGAGAAGCGTCTCCGCCGAAGTAATACGTGTTTCCCGAACCATCGCGCATTTCCCAATAACAAGGCCCGTTGTTGCATTGGCCATGTGCGATGAAACGTTTCCAAGATTCGGTAGCCGTGCGATAGGTATTTCCGCCTTGGACTTCGCTTACGAAGCGCTCGCTTGGATTCGCAAGGCCTGAGCCATTGGAATTGAATGCAAAAGAATCTGCTGATGTGTAACGAACGCCGTTCCCGATGTTTACACGATCAATGGAGGGCAAGCCTGCCAAGTGAAAGCCCATGCCCAAAAGCCCACTGCCACTTTGCGAATCATACTGAACAGAAAGATTGGGTTGCACCCCTTTTCGTCCGGCTGGCACATCAATGGGCAATGAATAAGCGAATGACCCGCGCGGGGTGACGGTGAAAGTGCCGCCAGGCGATTGAAGCTCTTTTGCAGTAGCTCCTTTGATCAGCGGGTCTGAGAGGATGTCTCCAGAGCTCGGGGCCGCCGCCGCAGTGATTTCGTTGTTCCCTTCTTGGGAATAAACAAGCGCAGAAGTCAGGCAACCTACGAACAAAACAAATGCGATCGATCGAAATCTCATGGCCGAATCCTCATTTTTTGTTTAAACGGGCGTCGTGTAACTTTTGTTTACATTTTTGTCAAAAACTCATTTTATTTAGAATGAATTTGAGAGACGGCATCTCAGCGTGGTTTTGCGGTCACGCAATCTTTGCTCTCAACCGCAAAGATTGAGGGCAAAAAATGAGAATGAATCATGAAAATATTAGATTGCGCAGAGGTGGACCGAATGAAATGGTTGTGCGAAGACATTTGGAGGCGAAAAATGGCTCGAAGAAGTAATGATCCGAAACATAATCCGGTCAAGCAACGCTCAATCGCCTGCTTGAGCCAATGGGGTTGCGATTCGCTGTCGCCCCAATCACAGGTCAACGAAGGAAGTGAGCGGCCCAATCATGGAGAATAGTTACTGGAAAAAAAAGTGGGAGACCGGGGACATCCGTTTTCACCAAGATGGCGTTCATCCACCCCTCATTAAAAACGCGAATTTATTTCCGGCAGGAAAGATAGTGGTTCCTTTGTGCGGAAAGAGTCGAGATCTTCTCTATCTTAGTTCTCAAGGGCATGAAGTCACGGGGATCGAATTGAGTGCAATCGCTTGCAACGCCTTTTTTGATGAAAATGAAATACCTTTCAAACAGATAACAACGGGGGATTTCATTGTTTATCAGTCGGAGAAAATTTCCATCTGGTGCGGAGATTTTTTTAAGACGCCTAAAGAAGTCTTTTCAGGAATCTCCGGAATTTACGACCGTGCGGCTTTGGTGGCGCTCCCAAAAGAAATGCGGATTGACTATGTGAAATACATACTGAGTCAGACAACTGAGTTGAGCAATTTAGGGATTCTGCTTTTTACGTTTGAATACCAAGATCCAGAAATCAAAGGACCTCCATTTTCAGTGGATAGGATAGAAGTAGAGGAGCTGCTCGGGTCAAAGTTTAAGATTAAAGAGATTTTTTCAGAAACCAACGGAGATTTTGTGAAGAACCATCCCAGGTTACAATCAAGGACCGTCACTGAAAAAGGTTACTGGCTCTCGGAAAAATGAAACGATCTTTGAAACAAAATCAGATTCCAGAGACGACGACCTCTGGCCGCCAGCCCGTTAACTCAACGGACTGGGGTTTATTTACTTATAAAATTGGCTCAGGGGGAAGGTGAGTCGATCCACCACCCTAAACTCCTGACGTTGAGATGGAATTCGGTTTTATAAACCAATCAGAGAACTGATTTGCGATACATTGGGGTACTGAGCAATCTGAGCCTGATATCTGTCGCTGCACTTTTGCTCTTGGTCACCACTTCCTTTGCTGGAGACAAAGATAAGAAGTCAGAAGTCGACAATGATCTCAAAGCCCATATTGAGATGCACGAGAAAACGGCGAAAGCTCACGAACGGACCGCCGAGTGCCTAAAAGATGGCAAACCAGTCGACGAATGCCGCGCAGAATTCAGAAAAGCCCGCCCGGGCGATGGCCAAGGTTGTGGAATGGGGATGGCTCCAGGACACGGCCGAGGCATGGGTAAAGGCAGAGGTAAGCGGACTCAATAGACCGGCAATCAAGCCTACTACTTAGTTTCATTCAATTTGCGCCACTCTTGACATATTAGTATTTTATAATATACTGATATGTATGATAGACGAGCAACTTGCGAAAAGAGCAGAAGAAGTAAGCGCGGTCCTAAAGCAACTGGCTCATCCAGATCGATTGAAAGTTTTGTGCGGCCTTTTAGAGAAAGAAAAAACGGTCTCTGAACTGGTCAATTATGCAAAATCTTCTCAATCCTGGGTGTCGCAGTTCCTTGCTCGAATGAAGCTTGAGGGCATGGTTGATTCGAGAAAAGAAGGAAACTTCGTCTACTATCGAATCGCTGACCCTAAGATCAAAGAACTGATGCGTGCGATTTATAAAACGTACTGTAAAAAGGAGTGAGTCATGAGTGAAGTCATTTTAGATGTCAGAGAAAGAGACGAGTTTGAGGCAGAGCACATTGAGGGCTCGATCAACATTCCGCTCTCTCACTTTATGTCGGTGGCTCCCGGTGTGCTAAATCAGCTTCGAGACAAGAATGTCACCGTCATGTGCCGAAGCGGTAATCGCGCAAAACTTGCTGCCGGCGATATTGCAAAAATGGGCTACGCCGACAAAGTGACTGCCATAGTCTTTGAAGGCGGCATTCTTGAATGGAAAAAACAGGGAAAACCAACTGTCGTAAAGCGCAAAGGGCATTTGCCGATCTTACGTCAGGTACAACTCATCGCAGGAGCCTTAGTCTTTACCAGCACAATGCTTGGTGCATTCATTAGCCCCTGGTTTCTTGCTGTCAGCGCGTTCGTTGGCGCGGGATTAATGGTTGCCGGAAGCACTGGCTTCTGCGGAATGGCTCAACTTCTCGCGTTCATGCCTTGGAATAAAACCCTGCTAGAAACCAAAGAAGAGCTCTGTCAGGTCAGTCCTAAATCAGGATGCTGTGAGTAAAGGAGAATTTTATGAATACGATTGTAAAAGATATCAGAGAGATCATCAAAGATGACTCCACTCTTCCTAAAGGCTGGCAAGCCAAAGTCATCATTAACGACGACAATATGACTTATGTCGTATGGAACGAAAACACGAAAGAAGCGCTGATCGTCGATCCTATGCGTGAAGACTGGGAGACGCTTGTTTCGATCGCAATGAAGGACTTGAAGGAGTATCGCTTTCTCGCTGTGGTCGATACACACACCCACGCTGACCACATCTCGTGTGCTGCGAATTTGGCTAACGAACTTAAAGTTCCGCTCATTCAGCACGTGCTTAGCCCAAGCAAACGCATTCACTTGCGTGTGAGTCAAGACACAGCCTTGCCAACGGCGGCTGGCCCACTAAAGTTCTTAGTTACGCCAGGACACACCGCCGAGTGCATCACGCCAATCTGGGGCCCGTTTCTATTTGGAGGCGACATGCTTCTCTATGGCGATACAGGGCGCGATGATCTGCCAGGTGGTGATCCCGAAGCCCACTGGGAAAGCATTCAGAAGATCAAAACCCATGTCACTCCAGAGACGCTTGTTCTTCCTGGTCACGATGGCGAAGGCGGCAGAGCTTCAAGCTGGAAACACCAACTTGAAATCAGCCCGGGTTTAAAGCAAGACAAACCAACCTTCATCAAAGACGCGGGTTCCTATGTTGGACCATCGCCAAGAATATTGAAGGAGTCGCTTTATGAAAACTTCAAATAGCTCTATCAACATCAACTCTCTTCACGGACGTGTGAAAGAGCTTGGGAAAAAAGAGGTTGTTCTCGACGTAAGGAGTCGCGAGGAATACATGGATGGCCATGTCCCAGGCTCGATCAATATTCCGCGTGATGAAGTCGCCCGATACGCAGCCAAGCTCAAGTCGTATGATAGAATCTACGTTCATTGTCAGGCCGGCAAGCGCGCCCAATTGGCGTTCGCAGACCTCGAGAAGCAAGGTCTCACCAATCTTGTATGCGTGACAGGTGGCGGAATGGCCGACTGGATAGAGGCTGGTTACGAAATCGACAAAGGAGCATGAAAAGCTCATGATCGCTCTTGGATATTTTGGAGCTGCAGTGATGGGGGTGACCCTTGGCCTCCTTGGTGGTGGAGGGTCCATTTTAGCAGTACTCATCTTCGCTTACCTCTTCAATGTTTCAGCTACAGCAGCGACGTATTATTCGCTATTTATCGTGGGAGTTTGTTCCGCAATCGGTGTTATTCCTTTCGCTCAAAGAAGATTGGTTGAAGTCAAAACGGCGCTTTTGTTCTTTGTCCCAGCAGCTATAGGTGTTTTTTTCTCGAGACGAATTATCCTGCCAAGGCTTCCAGAAAACAAAGATATGATCATATTGGTAGCTTTTGCCATCGTTATGCTTGCAGCTTCATGGTCGATGATTCGAAAGAAGGCACCCGCAAAAATTCATATGAAAAAGAACCACTTGGGGCGCATCACTTTAAACGGCGTTGGTGTCGGTATTGCCACCGGCTTTGTTGGTGCAGGAGGTGGCTTTCTCATCGTCCCTGCACTAGTAAATGGCATTGGCCTCTCCATGGAAAAAGCCGTTGGCACTTCGTTATTTATCATCGCACTCAATTCATTGTCAGGATTTACAGGCGATTTAATTGCAGGAATACCTGTTCAATGGAACTTAGTGCTCCCATTTTTGTGTGTCGCGCTTGTTGGGATGGTGGCTGGAACTCACCTTAATCGTTTCGTATCGAGTATTAAGCTTAAGTCAATATTCGGATGGTTTGTATTGACTCTTGGATCACTTATAATCATCAAGCAGTTCTTAGAACTAACTGACTTTTGAACTAAGATTCAATAATGAGCCATGCAAATACCGTTATCAGTTTAGGGCTTAAGGAAAACCTTCTACAGTTTTCGCTTTTGGTCATCGTCAATGCGTTCGTTGGCGCCATGATCGGTATGGAGCGAAGCATACTGCCGGCCCTTGCTGAACAAGAGTTTCATCTTGCGGCAAAAGCTGGGATTCTTTCATTTATTGTTATTTTCGGGTTAACAAAGGCTTTCACAAATTATTTTGCAGGCCGATTATCAGATAACCTTGGAAGAAAAGTCGTTCTAATCGCTGGTTGGATCGTTTCGATTCCCGTCCCCTTTTTGCTGATGTGGGCGCCAAGCTGGAATTGGATATTATTTGCTAACCTCTTGCTCGGAATCGGCCAGGGCCTGACCTGGTCTACGACGGTGATAATGAAAATCGATCTCGTGGGCTCGAAACAACGAGGTCTTGCCATGGGCCTAAACGAATTTGCGGGATACTTCGCTCTTTCGTTGTCTGCGTTAGCAACTGGTTATCTCGCAGATCACTTCGGCCTTCGACCGCAACCATTTTATCTCGGAGTGGGCTACGTTGCTTTTGGACTAGCGATAAGCCTGCTTCTTGTGCGTGAGACCGTCGGACATGTAAGGCACGAGTCGACCAAGTCAGCCCCAGAAACGACAAAACTAACCCACAGACAGATCTTTTTTAAAACATCTTTTCAAGATCGCGACCTGTCTTCAATCACTCAAGCAGGCCTTGTGAATAATTTGAACGACGGAATGGCTTGGGGTTTATTTCCGATGCTCTTTGCGGCTTCAGGGCTTGAATTAAAGAGCATTGGAATCCTTGCTGCTATTTACCCTGCGACATGGGGTTTGACCCAGCTTTGGACGGGGCATCTGTCAGATAGCTTTGGCAGAAAATGGATGATCGCATTCGGCATGTGGGTTCAAGCAATCGGAATTGCCATTACCGCTATTTCTACATCGATGTTAAGTTTTTCAATCGGCGCGGTTCTTTTGGGAATTGGGACTGCGATGGTTTATCCAACTCTGTTGGCAGCAATCGGTGACGTCACCCACCCGAGTTGGCGAGGCTCGGCTGTAGGCATCTATCGACTATGGCGGGACGCAGGTTATGCCTTTGGAGCTCTTATCGCAGGATTTACCGCTGATTATTTTGGCGCCACTACCGCTGTATGGCTAGTCGCAGCTATCACTACGCTGTCCGGTATTGTGGTTGCTCTGCGCATGAGAGAGACATTAAAATGATAATTTTTGCTGCCCATCTCTAGCTACAAACAGGTCGTTTGAGTATCTCGGAGTATCGGTCATCAGTTGCCTAACTGATTGATACTATGAAATTCCGTTTTCATGTCAGGTGGTCGGTGTGTTGGATCGTAACGCCCTCCTCCTGAGCCAATTAAAATAAAAACCCTCAGATTCAGTAATGATTCTGGGGGTTTTTTGTTTTCAGAGTTTTATCAGATCAGTTTGTCCCAGCCTCTCCCAGCCGGTCAGAATTTTGCGCTTCGATTCGAGAAGATAAAGATCAAATCAAAACTTCACGACCGTAAAAACCAAACCGGACATGGAGCATCGCGCGCAACTCCACGCCCGATGCTGCCAAGCAAGGCCGCAGACGCCGCGCTCGATTCAGATGCCATCGCAATCAATCCCGGTTTTTTCCTCCGAGCGTATTGCAGTATCGACCGAACCGCGCTGACGCTATCCGCGTCGAAAGCGGTATCAGCCGCTAGTCCTTTCTTTCTCGCCTCAGCAGCCCATCTCTCCGCCAACAGCTTCTGTCGCTCATAAGATTGTTTGATGTACCCCCGTGTCCAGACAACTCCACCTGCAAGAAGGGCGGATCCCGATTGAACAAAGGGTTCAATGGGATTCAAAACGGCATGAAAGATCGTGATTTTCGCACCCAGTTTTTCCGCCAACTCTTGCACTTTTTCAAAAGTCTTCCTCGATTCTCTGGAAAAATCCGTTGGAAAGAGGATCTGATCCAGCTTTGAGACGCGTGTGGTCTTTGGCCCCGAAATCAAAACAGGGGTTTTGGAGTGAAGAGTCAAGGTTTCGGCGAAGCTTCCCAGCAGGGCTCGCTTCAACCCATGACGCCCATGAGAGTTCACGAGAATCAGATCGGCGTCTTTGCTCTTCGCATACCGATCAAGAGTTTCGGCAGCCGTCCCCATAGATGAAGGAGCCGAGACGAGAACCGTTGGCTTCGCCAGTCTAGAGAGATTGCCTCTTTTTGCCAGTTGGTTCAATGCCTTCTCTGACGCTGGTTTGAACTGCCTCACGAGTTCCGACTTCGACACCGATAGGCTCAACAACCCATCGCTCAATACGTAAACGGGCTCAATGACCGCCTTCGTTCTCTTTGAAAGATCACGTAGCACATGAATACCTTGACTTTGGATCTGACTGTCTTCCAACGGATCAGCCGCCCAAATGATTCTTTGAAATGCTTTGCGCTTCACGCCAATATTGTGGTTCATTGGTCACCTCTTACTGTGAGAGCTTTCTCAGCTCAGATAATTTTTTAATTTCATCCTCGGGGATGAAAGTTCCGCCGCTACCACTGTAACCAAAATACAACTTCGACGCGTACCGGTGATAACACCTCTTTGCGACGTCAGTGCGCGGGAACTCGCGGATGCAAGATTCAAAATAAAGGCTGTCGAGCGCCCATAAAAGAGGGTCTTGCAGGGAATCGTAACAAACTCCCAAGAGATAAAGTGCTTCTCCGCGAAACTTGCCTTTCGGATCTTTTTGAAGGGCCTCATGAATATAGTTGGTCGCGCGTAGGTAGCTTACGTCTCCAGCTGGATCGACGGGAAACAACTGACGCTCTCCGGCTTGCGCGATCAAAGACCTCGCCTTCAACATCAGTTCAGCGGTCGTCATATTCTTTGGGCGCTTCTTTTCTTGCATCCATCTCTTCACATCTTTTTTCCATTCGGCGACATAGCGCTGGAAAAATTCCGGCAGATCTTTGCGGCTGGAAAGTTTTTCAAGCATATAGAAGGTGGTCTTCGCGTCTTGCTTTACTCGAATCGTGACGCTGAGGACCTCACGCACTGCGCGGCCTAATTCGATGTAGCCAACCTCTCCTGAGGGCGTGCGAGAGATGAATTTGTCGAATGCCCGGATTGCTTTGTCGAACTGCCGAGTCGCCGCATAGAATTCGGCTTTTTGAAACTCGGTAAGCGGCGACGAATCAACTTTGTTTTGAAGATCCATGAAGCTCTGACCGGTGCTCACGCGTGTATGACAGCTCAGACAGAATCCCGTCATCGTTCGCACCTGATTCCTGACAAAAGAGCCATTGGCACCAGCCCTAAAGGATTTTTGGACGTCTTGAAGGTAGTCTGAAAAGAGGCCCGAAATAGCAGCCAACCCTGGTTCTTGATCCGCCATTTTCGTTGGGAAAACATGCTGGAGGCCCGACATCGAATCCAAGTTCTTCTGAATTTCCTCTCTATTCTTAGGATCAGAGAATGCCTTGGGATCTGCAACGTAAGGCTGCAGATTGATCAAAGCATCAAAGTTTTTCTTCATCGTGGCCTTGAGGTCTGCGGGCTCTTCAGCTCGAACACCACCCAAGGGTGTTACTAAACTCAAAAGGGCCAGACCCATAAAAATTGAAAGCGAGTAACGGCTCATAGCTTATTCCCTCTTTTCTGGTATGCTCGAAAAATACGTATTGCAGCGGCCATGCCAAACTTTCGCAGCACATTCAGATGCTTACAAGCCTCATTTTGGGACGGAATGTCCCAGTGCATCCTAAGCAAGGGTTTTTTTTGCTCACTCCAGCCCCCAACGAGCCTCAGCTGCACAGAAATTTCACTTGGCCCGGTGGTTGCAACCTTGTTCTTCATGAAAAAAATAACGCTATTTCTTTTGATATGCGCAACTCAGGCAATTCATGCTGAGGAAACTCCTGGCCCGCATGGCGGCCATATCGTTCGAAGCGAGGCGCATCAGTTTGAAGTAAAGATCGATCCAGACGCAAAGAACATCGAGGTTTACACTCTCAACAAGCAAAGACCGGCGCCAAAGACCATGACCATCACTTTGTTTCGCGAATCTGGCACTGGCCAAACCATCGTTCTAGAAGCCGTGAACCTCAAAGATCCCCTTCCAAGATACCAAGGTGAGCTTTCCTTAGCTTCTGGCCCATACGTGGGAGCCGAACTTCGCTTTGAAATCAGCGTAAAGTCATTTAAAATTCTGAAGTTCATGCCATATATTCCGAATCGTGGAGGCCGATTTTAACGCTGATGTTTCACCATAGTTTGGATGACGAAGTTGAGAAGCGAATTTTCGTAAAGTGGTATCTGCTGGCGTTCTTAGCAGGAAACGTGAACGCTGGTGGATTTTTGGCCGCAGGAAAATTCGTTTCGCACATTACAGGCTTTGCGACGCTTTTCGGCGTTGGTGTGGCGGATGGGCACTATGATCAAGCCGCCGGTATCCTCGCCGTTCCCGCTTTCTTTCTCGCCGGTGTGATGATTTCAGCGTTTCTCATCGATCATCGTTTTCATAAGGGGCTTCGCCCTCACTACGATTGGGTAATGCTCCTTCAATCTATTTCGCTCATTCTTGCTGCAGTACTCGGGCACTATCATTTCTTCGGAATTTTCGGAGATGCACAGCACTTAAAAGAAAACTTCGTTCTCTTATCGCTGTTATGCCTCGCATGCGGATTACAGAATGGAGCCATTACCACTGCAACTGGTGCATCCGTGCGCACGACACATCTTACGGGGCTCACAACTGACCTGGGTATTGGGCTAATTCGAGTCTGGGGAATGCCACACTCTGGAAAAGATTTTCGTCAGGAAGTTCGGTCAAACTGGCTTCGAATAGGCACAATTATGTCATTCGCGATGGGATCAGTGGCCGGCGCTGCCTTATTCGTTCGCTTTCACTACCTAGGCTTTCTACTGCCAGCGGCCATCGCCCTGTACGCGATGACTCAAGGACGGAAACATTTGGTCCATCCCCACACAGGATGAAAAATGAACCGCGAGGCAATGCTCAACTCGATTTCGAGGAACACCGCCTTGCGGTTCTCTTTGCGTCCATCAGGCCGTCAACAGTGCTGTTGCACTGTTGAATTGCTCTTGTAGTGGCTGCGGAGCGTCTCACCTAAAATCCTGAGGGCGTCGTTGTCGGTAAGAATACCAACGACTTTTCCATTAGGTTGCGCGACGATGGCGCAGCCATATTTGTGTTCGGCCATATTGAGCACCACTTCATCGAGCTCGGATTCGGGGCGAACAACGTAGGGGTCGGGGGTCATCACGTCGTCCACCGTTAATTCGCCTGGCCCCTGGAAAGAACGGGCAAGCTTTATGTCACGATCAGAAATCACTCCGACAAGTTCTCCGCCTCTTTGTACGGGAAGATGACGAATGCGAAACTCTCGCATCAATTCCATCGCCTTCTTAATCGAAATATCAGCACCAATCGTGTGCGGCATCATAGTCATTACTTTTTGAATCTTTGGCATTGCTTTCATAGAACCTCCATTGTGAGGGGCGACGCCCGCCCATGCAGATAATTTTTCCCCTGTTTCCGCGTCAATAACCGCTGGAAGATAATATTGCAGCGTGCGTGCCAACACGCTTCTAGCTTGGAAGACCGCACGAATCCTAAATTCTTGAGACAAATTTGCTCTAAATAGCGGCATTTCTGTCTCAGTCCTCAAAATGACCCTTCGCTCTGCTGCGAACCAATTCTTTTGCCTCAAACTGCGCAGGGATCTCTGCGATCCAGCCCAACGAATCACGAATTCTCACGCGAAGCGCATCTGCGCCTTGAGGCTCGCCATGCACGATGAATGTTTTTTGTGGAACTCGTCGAAATCCCTTCAGCCAAGAGATGATTTCGGATTGATCAGCATGCGCCGAAAGCGACGAAATTTCTTCAATCCGAGCCTTCACGGGCACATATTGACCGAACATCTTGAGCTCAGAAATCCCGTCCCGAAGCAGGCGCCCACGCGTACTTGCCGCTTGGTATCCAACAAGCACGACGGTGTTTCTTGCGTCCGGAAGACGTTTCTCTAAATGAAGAAGAACGCGCCCGCCAGTGAGCATTCCGCTTCCCGCAATAATGATAGTGCTGTTCTTGGCACGTGACAGTTCTTCAGACTGCTGGTGGTTCCGGACCATCGTCACATTTTGGCAAAGTTCTTCGACCTCCTTGGAACTCAATGTGTGCCATTGTGAATGACCTAAGAAAACTTCGGTTGCATTGATTCCCATCGGACTGTCTAAAAAAACAGGAATGTCCGGAATGCGTTTGCTACGCTTGAGCTTGCTAATGAGGAAGAGTACATCTTGCGCTCTGCCGACCGCGAAACTGGGAATAATGACATGCCCTTTGCGCGCAATGGTTTCGTTGATGATTCGTTCAAGTTGATGCAGAGGCGTTTCTGAGGAATGGACACGGTCTCCATAAGTTGATTCAATGACGAGATAGTCGGCTGAGGTAATTCTCGTCGGTGGCGGCAACATTAACGGCGAGCGTCGTCCAAGATCGCCGCTAAAAACGATCTTCTTCTCGTTGTATTTCAGCTCAATGAATGCTGACCCGAGAATATGACCGCTCGGGGAAAAACGAACTTTTAGGCCTTTTGAAAGGCGAATCCATTTATTGATCTCTATTGGAGCGAAAAGCTTAAGTGACGCTTTCACTTCTTCTTTGGTATAAAGAGGTTCCGCCGGATGGTGTTTTGAATAACCCATCTTGTTTGCACGGTCGGCGTCTTCCTCCTGAATGTTCGCGCTATCTACTAAGATGATTTTAGCGAGTTCTTTCGTTGGCCCTGTGCAATAGATTTTTCCTTTAAACCCATTCCGAACGAGCAGGGGCAAATAGCCCGAGTGATCCAAGTGAGCGTGCGTAAGAAGAACGGCATCGATCGTTGCTGAATCAACTGGCAATTTTTCGCGATTCTGAAGACGCAACTCTTTAAGCCCTTGAAATAGGCCACAGTCTATAAGTAGTTTTTCATTTTCCGTTTCAAATAAAAACTTTGAACCCGTCACAGTACCGACTCCGCCTAAGAATTGAAGTGTTGGGGCCATAGTTCTCCTCTCCCTGTATGCATGACTATATTGCTGCAACCAGCAGGCCAGCCATTTGCGAGCTCAGCGCAAAGGCTGCAATGAGGCATAATGACTCGGAGACGAGCCGGAATGTCCCTTTTTCCATATTGTAACTATTTGAATT
>JBFMCE010000066.1:0-21678 GCA_040754655.1 Bdellovibrionota bacterium
CTTTTTTACTAAAGTATTTCTCTCTTCTGCCGATACGTTTCATAGAAGGCATAAGTTGGGGGACGTAGTAGGAAGTAGTCAGTTGAAGTTGTCTAACCGTTGAAATCACACTCCTAAAGCAGTTGTCGTTGTTGGCTCTTTATTAAATAGAAGATATTGCTAAAGAGCATCTTGTTGCAGTTGTAGCCGCACGTAGTGCATCCCTAATAAACAAACAATTTCATAGTTTTGCCAAAAGTTTTGGCGTTTTCTTATCCGCATGCATGTGTGGCTAAAGGGCGCCTAAAAGTTCCGGTAAAAAGCCGGAAAAGGGCGACGTTTAGCTTAAATTTAACGCGCAGCGTCGAACTATATTAACCCATGAAATAGGAGGAAAATTCTTATGGGCTTAAGAATATCCACGAACTTAGCATCAATGGCGGCACAACGCGTACTCACTGCAAACCAAGGTGCCACAACTAAAAACATGACTCGTCTTGCTAGCGGTGATCGCATCACCAGCGCTGCAGACGATGCGGCAGGCCTTTCGATCTCTGAAAGGTTGCGAGGTCAGATCAGAAGCTTGAAACAAGCTCAACGCAACTCAAACGATGGTATCAGCCTCATTCAGGTTGCTGAAGGTGGTTTGAGCGAAGTGAGCAACAGCCTTATTCGCATGCGTGAACTTGCTGTTCAAGCAGCTTCAGACACCATCGGTGATCGTGAGCGCGGTTTCATCGATCAAGAAATTCAACAATTGAAGATTGAAGTTGATCGATTGGCTGATTCCACCACCTTTAACGACACGAACTTGCTCAATGGCGAGTCACAAAAAGACATGCTTGAGATTCAAGTTGGTTCGTACAACCGTGAGTCTGATCGCATCGGTTATAAAGCAAGCGACTACAATATCAGAACGAGCAACATCGGAATCGATGGCACTCATGTTCGCGATATCGAGTCTGCTCGTGAAAGTTTGTCTCAAGTAGACGCTGCACTCGACAGGGTAAACGGCTTCAGAGCCAGCCTTGGCGCCATGCAGAACCGCTTGCAATCAACTTCGAACAGCTTGGGGATTTCGGTTGAAAGCTTGTCAGCAGCGAACTCACGTATCCGAGATACTGACATCGCTGAAGATTCGGCTGAGCTCGTGAAACGCAACATCTTGAACTCCGCGAACATCACAGTGCTTTCACAGGCCAACCAAAGCCCGTCAAACGCTTTGCGACTACTCGCATAAAGGCTCTTGCGCGAGAAGAACCCTACCGTGAAAGGGTTCTTCCTTAAGCCCGCCCTGGGGGGCCAGAGATGGTCCCCCAGGGCAAACTTCTTATAAATCCAATACGAGATCATACTTTTTATGAAGCACCTGTTTTGGACCGTGGGCATCGTTTCAATCCTTACATTCGTCTCCGTTTTCGCGGATGCCGCTGAGTCGCCGACTGCGACGCCCAAGGCTTCTTTATCTAGGCCGGCAGTGGCAAATTCTACCCGTTAAATCAAATCAATCTGGGTCCGATAAGTCGGTTGGGAGTCTAAAAATGGCACCAAAAATTGAACGTGTTTGGGGCTCATTGTTTGCCGTGAACCCCAATGCGGTTAAAAGAAAAGAAGGCTCTGAAAACGGCCAGCCTGACGATCAACGCGAAAAGCGTGGCCGTCAGAATCCTTCAGAAGAGCAAGGGCAAAAGGCTCCAAAACAGGCCGACCGCGCTGACGTTGAAAGAGCCATCAATGACCTTAAAAGCGCCGATCCCTTCACTCAAGCGGGTTTGCGCGTTGAGATGATGCAAACCGCGGAGGGTTTGAGCGTGCGTCTATTGCAACACAACGGGACCGTGCTCAAGACGATGTCAGCGGAGGAATTCTTAAAGCTGCGCGAGAGCTCTGCGGCCGATCAAACGCGCGGAAAAATACTTGACCAAAAATTTTGATCTGCTACCCCTCTTTAATAAACCATGTTGAACTCAAAGAACGATTCTAACGGCAAAATCGTTGTTTTAAGCGACCTTCATTTGTGGGGCCCTGAAGACCCGCTTTACAGGGCGCTTTTGAAGTTCATCGACTCAAAGCTTTCGTATGGCGATAAGTTTTTCATAGTAGGCGATCTCTTTGACCTGTTCATCGGGGGAAAGAGCGTTTTCATCGAACGGTACTACGAGCTTATCGCCAAGATCAGGGATCTCGCGGCTAAGAAGATCGAGGTTTTCTACATCGAAGGCAATCATGACTTTCATCTAGAAAACATATTTGACGATTGCGCTCACGTGAGGCTCTACGCTGATTCCCTTCATTATGAATGGAATGGGAGAAAGCTGTACTTCTGCCACGGCGACAAGCTCAACTGGAAAGACGTCGGCTACCAAGCGTTTCGATTGCTTACCAGAAACTTGGTCTCTCAATGCATCATCGAGGCGACTCCCGGAACGATCATCGATCGCGTGGGTCGCATGATGTCAAAGGCGAGCCGCGGATATCACGTTGAACCTAACGACGATGTGGTGCGGCTGTTCCGCAATCATGCCTGCGAATTGATCGCCAGTGGTTATGACTTCGTGGTGATGGGCCATTCGCACTACATGGATGACATGCGCTTCAGGATCAATGGGCATGAAGGCCAGTACGTGAACGTGGGCTATCCGAGAAAACACAAGCGATACCTGGAACTCGCCGGTGAGGATTGCTTTTTCAAGATGAGCAGCTGGGATGAGGTGGTTTCGCCGCTCAGACCCTTGAAGTCGGTTGAACAAGATTAGGGTGATCGATGGTCATACAGATGCTTGAGTCTTTTGGCATCTACCGATTTCACAAGCACATCAATCGAGTTGTAATTCTCGCCTTCCTGATCGGAACTGGGTTTGCGCACGCCGCTTACGACTAAGAATTCTGGCTCAAAGCCTTCACTCAATGTTTGGTGGCACCGGCTCTCAACGACGGTTGAATGCTGGGACAGTTCTTCCTGCATCTCAAGCCTTTTGAGTTCGCAAAAACTTAAGGTGCTGTAGGCTGACCCGCGTATCGTGCCGCTTTCAACTTGGCTTTCAGACAATACGCGGTAGCTGGGGGCGTATGCTCCGGCGTGTCTTTCGCATTGAACATCTTCAATCGGACGCAGTTTTGCGTGGTTCAGTTTTTCAGTGAATTGCGAGGCTTCTTTCAGGCACTCGCCGTAGTCGGCGCGCGCAAGGCCTCGGCCTTCGACGAGATACTCGTTCCCAAGAGCCGGCAGGCCCAGAAGTAGGGTCGATAAAATCAAAAGATATTCGACAAAACCCAATTGCACTTGCTTCTCTCCGGTAATAAGTACATTCAAGATCGAGGCCAACGAAAAATCGCGAATGCGTGCTTGAAATCAATGGGTTGGATCGACCATGGTGTATAAATTTTTGACGTCTGTCGAGTTTACAGAGGAATTTTAAGATGCTGAAAGAAGGAGACAAGGCTCCCGCGTTTAATCTTGAGTCTGATGCTGGTGAGAGGATCGCATTGAAAGATTTGAAAGGGAAAAAGGTCATCTTGTATTTTTATCCCAAAGACCTCACTTCAGGATGTACCCAGCAGGCCTGCGATTTTCGCGACTCTTTTACGGCGTTTAAACGCAAAAATGCAGTGGTGCTTGGCGTGAGCAAAGATCCGGTGGCGATGCACCAGAAATTCAAAGAAAAACACACGCTGCCTTTCCCTCTCTTGGCGGATGTCGAAGGAAAGGTCTGCGAGGCTTATGGCGTCTGGAAACAAAAGTCGATGTACGGCAGAAAGTACATGGGCATTGAACGCACGACGTTCGTGATCGACGAGGCGGGCAAAATCGAAAAGATTTATCCCAAGGTCAAAGTGAAGGACCATATCAAGGAAGTGCTGGCGGGGATCTAAAGATTAAAGGAACGTCGCGTTTAGGTTGCCAACGTCCTCACTTGAGGTGGTCGGTATCTACGAAGTCTCGTAAAAAAATTAGTCCGCAGTGCTGCTCGATGTCTCTGTCTCAATGCCAGGGCGAGGATCGCCTTCTAGGCAAAGAAAGCTTTCCATGCTTCGTTCATGGGAAATGTTGGGGTTATTGGTCTTCGATGTGAGAATACCGATTCGCCCGGTGAGTTGAAGTTCCCAGCGCACTTGTTCTGATTGAGTTTCAAAAAACCGGGTCAACGGCGATTTGTTCTTGGATTCTTTAAGACTGGCGGTGAGTGTCGCTTCTGTCCCTGGGCGAACTACCCTCGTGTATAAGTTCGCCTCCTTGGTTATTCTTCCGTCCGGGGTTTCGAGCTCAACAACACGAATACTATACTTGCCTCCGAGCGCGAGTTCTCCTGTTTGCAGATTTTGCATGTCGCACTGAAACAGCTCGATTGAGCTTCCGAAAGCTTCTGACTGAAGCAGCGTTCCAAGAAGCGCGGCCATAATCGTTCCACGGTACTTGCGCGCTTTGAATTTATTCATGTCTAAATCCTTCTTTCTGGTAGGAGCGCCATCTACAATAGACTTTTCTAGAAAGCTAGCTATTTGAGTAGCGACGCCACTTCGGAGCAAGCCTTGGCCAAGATCTCTTCGTCTTCCAGGGTGAAAAAATCCTTCTCATCGCTTTCAACATCAAGCACCCCGACGACCTTGTTTCCCAAAAAAATCGGAAGCACCAGTTCCGATTTCGTGTCAATGAAACACATCGAATAAGTTGGATCCGTGCTCACGTCTGAGATCACTTTCTTGATACCCTTCATGGCTGCGGTACCCACGTTGCCTTTTCCGAACTCAAACTCATGGCAAGGAGGCAACGGTCCCCTGAAGTTCACGCGTTTGGCCTTTTGCCCTTCGACCTTGTAGATGCCGATCCAAAAATAAGGCCTCCACGTCAAAATGCGATCCAAGGCAAGGCCGATTTTTTCTTCAAGCGTCCTACCTCTTTCAAGATCAGATTTTAAAAGGGCCAAAAACTCGGGGCTTTTCATGCGCTGCTTCTTATCATTTACAATTTCCTAAAGCATCTATAACTATATAAGGCTTATGGAAAACCTACTGCAACCTGACCTGTTGATCGCCCTGCTGACGTTGACCGCAATGGAGATCGTGCTCGGCATCGATAATATCGTTTTCATCGCCATTCTTGTGGCGAAACTACCTAAAGAACAGCAAGCCCGCGCGAGAAGCATCGGCATAGGCCTTGCTCTGGTGAGCAGGTTGATTCTCTTGCTTTCGATCACCTGGATCATGCGCTTGACTGAGCCTCTGTTTCAGATTGCGGACAAGGCTTTTTCTGGCCGCGATTTGATCCTTCTGATCGGCGGTCTCTTCTTGATCGCGAAGGCTACTTACGAAATTCATGAAAAGCTTGAGGTGGACGGTGAGGAAGCCGCGGTTGCGGTAAAAGGCAAAGGTCGCTTCAAGACCGTCGTTTTTCAGATCGCGCTGCTGGATATCGTATTTTCACTCGATTCCGTGATTACTGCGGTAGGCATGGTTCAGCAAATCTCCATCATGGTGATCGCCGTGATTATTTCCATCGCCATCATGCTTCTTGCAGCCGGAAAGATCAGCGAGTTCGTCCATCGACATCCGACAATTAAGATCTTGGCGCTCTCTTTCTTGGTCCTCATCGGAGTTATGTTGCTGGTTGAAGGCATGGGTGGGCACGTGAATAAGGGATACATCTACTTCGCGATGGCTTTCTCGCTCATCGTTGAGTTTCTGAACATGCGTTTTCGGAAGAAACAAAAGATAGCGCATTGAGATAAAGAAGAGACGGCAATTGCGCATTTTATTCTGGGCGGTCGGATCGATCTCCTTTGTTTTTGGCATCGCTGGCATCTTGCTTCCCATCATTCCGGGGGTACCTCTTCTCTTGTTTTCGCTTTACTGCTTTTCAAGGGCAAGCGAGCGATTTCGAGTTTGGGTGCTTTCAAGGCCCGGCATGGGGGCGGCCATTCAAAAGATGGAACAGAAAGCTCGCCTGGCTTTTCCTAGCTGGCTTGACGTTTTGTTGGTGGCAATCGCTCTTGGATTTCTTCTTTATTTCTTACTGCGATGGATTTGGAAGGGGTAGGCGAGAGCTGTTAGGGGATTGGGGGTATAGGGGGACCAGCTCTCGCCCGTGTTTTGTTACTACTATTCTATTTCAAGACGGATGCCAGATTTTCAGCCAGTAATTTCAACGGTTTGCGAGCGAGGCCCAAAATTGAAAATGTTGAGGGCCTAGTACAAGTGTCGAAACCTTTGACAGGGGCTGCTGTCAAGCAATGGTACAGCTTAATTTCTTGTTATTGGGATGAAGCATGGGCTTGTTTGATGAGATCTTTCGCATGAGCCCTGGATTTTTCGGTAACATTAAGGCCGCCCAGCATGCGGGCCAGCTCATCCACGCGTTTCTGTCCTTCAAGCAAGGCAACCTGGCTTGAAGTGCGTCCAGAAACCACCTTTTTGCTCACCGAGTAGTGCGCTCCTGCAAAAGCTGCGACTTGAGGAAGATGGGTAATGCAGATTACCTGGTTGAATTGGGCGACCGATTGCAACTTTCTTCCAACTATTGTTGCAGTTTGGCCCCCGATCCCTGAGTCGATCTCATCAAAAAGGTAAACACCGATGCCGCCTCGATCGGCCATCGTTCGCCTGATGGCCAACATGACGCGCGACATCTCTCCGCCAGAGGCTATCTTCGCGACGGGTTTCAAACCCTCGCCGGGGTTTGGACTAAATAAAAACTGTATACGATCAACTCCCTCTGGCCCCCACTGCTCGCTTTCGAGTTGGGTGAACTCGATATCAAAAGAAGTGCCTGGCATCATGAGTTCCCTCAGCTCACTTTGAATGCTTGTCTTGAGGGTCTTCGCAATATTCTTTCTTTTCTTCGAAAGCTCAAGGGCAGCTTCCTGGAAAGATTTCTTCAGCGAAGTCCTTTTCAATTCGAGGTCAGCGATCTTCGACTGCCGGTGAGCGAGTTCTGAGAACTCTTGCTCGAGCCTTGAGCGTGTCTGCACAATATCTTCAAACGTCATCCCGTACTTGCGTTTGATCTCAGACCACCGAGAGAGTCTTTCTTCGATCGTTTCAAGCCTTTGTGGGTCGATTTCCAGGTTTGATGCGTATGAGGCGAGTTGGCTAGTGGCTTCTTCGACTTCGAGTTGCGCTCTTCCAATCGCTTCAATGACTCCTGAGAGAGACGAATCAATCTGAGTGCTTTTCGAAAGTTTTTGGGCCGCTCTTGTCAAGAGGGTTCTGGCGTCGTGTTCTTCAGAAGAACCTGGGGTCCCTAACAAGGCAAGCGCGTGATCTACTGATTCAATGAGGTTTGTCGCGTTCAATAACTTGCGGCGCTCATTTGTAAGGGCTTCTTCTTCGCCTTCTTTGGGGTCAAATTCTTCAAGTTCATTTAGCTGAAAGCGCACGAAGTCTTCGTTTCGAGCCCGTTCGCGTTCATCTCCGCCTAGTATTCGAAGTTCGCTCTCGCAAGAGCGCAACGCCGAGTACAGCTCGCGCACGGCTCGCTTCTTTTCAATGAGTCCTCCGTAACGGTCTAGCAGGTCGAGTTGAAATATCGGTTTTGAAAGGCTTTGGTGTTCGTGCTGCGAACAAAGGTCAACGAGGTTTTCGCAAATATCCGCCAATTGGCTGAGGGTGATGAGTTCGCCGTTCAAGAAGATCTTGTTCTTGCCGCTTCGGTGGATGGCGCGTTTTACGATGATCTCATGGTCTGCTCGGTGCGTGTCTAACCCATGGGCTTGCAGCTTTTTCTCAAACGATTCGCTGCGGCCGACATCAAAGAGCGCTTCGACCGTGGCTTCTTCCGAGCCCGTGCGAATGAGCTCGGCCGTCGCTCTGTTGCCTAAGATGAGCCCAATGGCATCGAGTACGATAGACTTCCCTGCCCCGGTTTCACCTGTGATGGCATTAAGCCCAGCGTGAAATTCAAGTTCCAAGGCATCGATAATGGCAAAGTTTTTTATACGTAAGAGCCGTAGCATCTTAACTAATCACGGTACCCGTATTTGAGCTTTTCCCGCAAGAGCGAATAGTAGTCTCTTTCAAGGGAATGCAAGATTTTCAAAGGATGCTTCTTATACTTGGTAATCTTGATGACATCACCCGTCTTGATGTCGAGGCTTGTTTGACCATCTAAAGTCAAGATGACCGAACCCCCCCGGCAATCGGGCACGAGTTTGATTACTGATGTATCCGGGATGATTAGGGGCCGTAATGTGAGCGAATGCGGGCAAATTGGTGCAATAGCCATAGCGGGCACGTTAGGAGCAACAATCGGGCCACCTGCTGCGAGGCAGTATGCAGTCGAACCCGTGGGAGTCGAAATAATCAGCCCGTCTGCTTTCATGTTTGTGACAAGTAGATCATCGACAAGTACTTGGAGATCGAAGATTCTTGCGATAGCCCCTCTGCTTACTACGATATCGTTGACGATGGGATTTTTAGAGATCAATTTTCCATTACGCGTCAAAGAGCACTCAAGCATAGTGCGGTGACTGACTTGCAGTTCGCCTTTGAGTGCCGCATGGAGAGCTTGGTACATCTCGGATTTTTTTACTTCAGTCAAAAAACCTAACTGGCCCATATTCACGCCTAAAAGGGGAACACTGCGCGCAATCATGCGTCGAGCGACGCTAATAAAGGTGCCATCGCCTCCGAGTACAAGGATCAGGTCGCATTTTTTAATCAAGTCTTCTTTTGAGATTCGCCCGCTGAGGAACACCTTAACCTTCAGTTTTTTAAGAAATGTGGCTGCATCTGAAGCAAGTTTTCTTGCTTCAGGTAAATTGTGTTTCGTGACAATTCCGACTGTTTTAATTGCAGGCATTTTTAGGTGTTCTCTACGTGTATCACTAAGAAGTATTTTGGACGGGTTTGTTCGTCAATCTTTAATCCCGGCGCAGATAGCATTACGGGCGATTTGTCGATATAGAAACCTGATGAATGGTCTCGTATCTTGCTCGCCCGCCTAACCCAAAGGTTGACAAAGATACCCCAGAAAAACTACACCAAAGCTAATAGTATGCCAAAACGATCAAATTCCGACGAACCCGGTTTGTTTTCCCAAAGTAAAGAAACAACTGAGAGTCTTGAAACCCCTCAAAAAACTCACTTAGCAGGTTCTAGCTCGGGCCCACTGGCCGATCGCATGCGTCCGACAAGGCTAGAAGAATTCAGAGGCCAAGAGGCGCTGCTTGGCCCCAATGCCCCACTGAGGCGTTCGATAGAAGAAGATCATGTGCATTCTTTCATCCTCTGGGGACCTCCAGGCACGGGAAAAACAACCCTTGCTCGCATCGTAGCGGAACACACGGAACGTGAGTTCATAGCGCTTTCAGCCGTGATGTCGGGTGTGCGCGATATCAAAGACTCGGTGGCTCGCGCAAAAGAGCTTCTTCGCATTTCAAGGAAACGCACGATTTTATTTGTCGATGAGATTCACCGCTTCAATAAATCGCAGCAAGATGCGCTTTTACCCTACGTCGAAGACGGAACCGTCACATTGATCGGTGCTACCACCGAGAACCCAAGTTTTGAGCTGAACTCCGCGCTCCTATCGCGTGCGCCGGTTTTTGTTTTAAAGCCCCTCGCAAACGAGGAATTAAAAGCGATCTTAGAGAGAGCGCTGACCGACGCGACAAGAGGCTTGGGCAGCCTCGGAGTCGAGATGCCCGGCGAGTGGATTGAAGAAATTGTCTCTATCGCCAACGGAGACGCAAGGCGTGCGCTCACTTTGCTTGAGAGAGCGGCGGATTATTTGAAATTTTCACGAGAGAAAATTGAATCGACGGGAAACGCCTCTAAAGAGGCTCTTGAGAAGGCCCTAGGCGCTCGAACCATAAGATACGATGCCACTGGGGAAGAACACTACAATACCATCTCCGCTTTCATCAAATCCTTGCGCGACAGTGACCCCGATGCCGCTCTCTATTACCTTGCGCGCATGTTGGAAGCTGGCGAAGATCCGTTGTTCATAGCAAGGCGCATGGTTGTTTTCGCCTCAGAGGATGTCGGCAATGCCGACCCGAGAGCGCTGCAAGTTGCCGTCAATGTTCGTGACGCAGTGGATTTCGTGGGCATGCCCGAGGCGCGGATCAATCTTGCGCATGCAGTGGCCTACCTGGCGTCGGCGCCCAAAAGCAATGCTTCATATATCGGGATTGAAGCGGCGATCGCTGACGTGAAGGCATTCGGCAACCTCGAAATCCCGCTGCATATTCGGAATGCGCCCACTGGACTCATGAAAAACCTAGGGTATGGGGCTGGCTACAAGTACGCTCACGATTATGAAAGCGCGGCCACCGGGCAAATAAACTTGCCTCAAGAACTGAGCGGAAAGCGGTATTATGATCCTAAAGGCGCGGGCCTGGAAAAACAAATTCGAGAGCGTCTTGAGTTTTTGCGTGGCAAGCGAAAATAAAGGCTCGATCGTTTCATGAAACGATGGCTTAGTTCGCCTTCCAATTTCGAAACAGGGGAAACACGTCGTCTTTCCATTCTTTCAGATTCGAAACGAGGTCTTTTTCGAGAAGCTCCGCCAAGAAGATGTAGTTGTTCTGTCGTTTGGCGTCCAGCAGATCATTCATGATACTCACCAGAGTAGCCTCGGTCAAACCGATCTTCGGATTAAGGCCTATTCGAAGGGCGAGTTTGACTCCGCCGATTGTTTGCACAAATAGATCAAGTCCTTCGATCGACTTGGCAAAGTAAGCGTCACCGGTGATGAGGTTCTTCGCCTTGTAATGAGTCGCGGCCCTTTCAATGCTGATGACCATGCGATCGATGTACTGTTCGAGGGTATTGAGCGTCTCATAAGCAAGGTCTTGAGGTTTCGCCGTAAAGACATCGATGTCGCCAAGGTCACCTACGGGCAGGCGCTTCAGGGCGCTTTCGTCAGATTCCGAGATCTCTCTGCCGTTGACGAGAATCGATGAAATGACGAGTTGTTCGGCATTGAGGGTCTTATTGAGGTCGCTCACGAAATCTTCAAAAATTATTTGCTCGCTTGATACGGGTTGTTCAACACCGTTAATTCGAATCATTTTCATCCGTCCGTCTCCTTGGAGGTTTCTTTATATTTTGCTTTCGAAGAACCGTGATTTGACCGTTTTTCAATGCGCTCTTGGGCTGCAGTCACAGCCGTTTGTAGGAGTTGTTGAATGATCTCCACGTTCTGAGCCAACTCTCGGTATGCTCCTTCATTCAGTGCGATCACGTCTTCGAGGGCCTCACTGCCATGTTTTTGAGTTCTCGCTTCCAGCGATGGTGCGTATGCGATGTCTTTCGCAACACTCCAAGTATCGATGAGAGGTTTCACAATGGGAACTGTTTTTTGGAGAGTCACCAGAAGCGACTCGATTTCCTGAAGTTTATCAGCCCAATTCTTAAGGCTAACCTTGTTATCAATCTCTTCAAGCATTCGTAGACTGTAGTGCTGACCAAATTCAGCCAGGCGCCGTATTGTGCAAAGAGCGTCATAAACGACAAGAAGCTGGTCTAGTGCGCCTGTTTGGGCGGAATCTGCAAGCGGTGGGATCTCCGTCTCTTCCTGACGCCCAGCGCATCTAAACTCAGCCAACAAGTAGTAACTTTTCATGAAGAAGTAAGTGATTTCATTGTTGGAGAAATTTTTAGCAACGAGTTCGTTTCGAAATGAACCGTTGTTGCAACGAACCCGCGCGGTGGTCGAATGAGCGACCGAATTTCCAACCTTTTCGCCATTCATCAGTTTCGCGATCTCATCGCCAAGGTGCGAGGGCGTGGTCGTGACCGGGTAGAGGACGTGATGACCGTCGCCGTAGGGGCCTGTTTCTTCCGGCTTCACTTTGCCTACCACCACTTCGATCACCTTGGCACCCGTCAAAGAACTCAAGTGCACGATCGCAGTGTCAGGTGAAACGATCCACTTGCAGCTTCTTATCCATGAGATGTTTTCATGAAATCGCATTTTTCCCGCCAGAACGTGGATACGTTCTTGGGCAAGCTCGGGCAGTGCGTCTCTTATTCCTGCTATCACCGTGTTGATGGCTGGCAGATCTTTCTCAGAACCAAAAAAAGCGAGTTCTGAATCCTGGTGCTTGTTGAGGACTGAAAGGCAGACCTGGCTCCAAGCCTCGCAGTGCAAGGTCTTTTCCGGCTCACTTGCAGCCACCTGAATCCCCACGCGCATTCTCCCTGGGTCGAGCTTTTTCACTTCGAAGGGTTGAGCGGGCTCGTTGATCTCAAGTGGCCATTGATCGGTCTCGATATCTGCAACTCTGCAAAACAGATCATTTAAATGCAGGATATTCAGGTTTCTGCCAAGCACTTGGGCGAAAAAGTATTGGCTCCACGCATCCGCGACCACAAGCTCGCCGCTTGTGGTGCAGAAGAGCCCCTTTCTGGTGGTTGCAGGAATCAAAGCGGAAAGAATCGCGCTAGCCTTTGAGAAGGTAAGGTTCACTAGAAGATCATAAGGGCTATTCCGCAGAACGCTGTTCGCGAGCCAAGAACCCAGCGACCCAAGAGCTGCGAAGACGCTTTCTTCGCTAGACTTCGAAGCCACGACTGGCTCAAGAAGCTCTTTTGAGGGCAGTTCAACCAAGTTATCCACATATGGGGATAACCTGGCTGCGTCGGCAAATGTAGCTCGTGTCACCAAGGTGATTTCGCTTTTCGGGTACTTTTTCTTCAACCCCTGTATCGTGGGAAGCGTCTGGATGACATCGCCAAACCTAGCAAGTTGCAGCACAATGACTTTCATTGCCTACTCCTTGCTCTGTGATGAAGGTGTTTGTTGTTCGCTGATGAGTGCATCGAGAAGCTTAAGCAGCAACTGTCGGTCGATGGTTTTTAAAAGCTCTTCTGTTTCTGACATCAAAACCGCTCCTTGGTTTCGTTAGAACCGAATCTTAAACCTTCTTGGTTTGAATAAGCTCTTTCAGTTCTTTTGCTCCGGAATGATTGGGGTTACTGGCAAGAATCCTCTCTACTTCAGCCGAAGCTCCGGTGAGATTTCCGAGATGATAGAGGATTCCGGCGTAGCTGTATAAGATATTGATGTTGACCGGGTTGGTGTCGATATATCGCTTGAGGATGTGCGCCGTTTCATCGAATTTCTTGAGGTCATAGGCGCATTTCACGAGGTTGTAAATCGCTCCGAGGTTGTTCAGGTTAAGCCCTAGGCTCGCGACGAACATCTCATGGGCCTTCGCAAGATTACCTTTGCTCAAATAGACCATTCCCAGTCCGCTAATGGCCTTGTCGTTGGTGGCATTGATTTCGAGCGCGCGTTGAAAATGCTTTTGGGCGGCATCCATTTCGTTCTTTTGCAATGCTAGGCTGCCAACGTTCACTTGCAGCACGTCTGAGTTTGAATTGAGCTCATATGCTTTCCGATAATGGTGTTCGGCTTTCGGGTAATCGCCAAGCCTCGTGAAGCAGTTGCCCAGCGATTTGTGCAGCTCAAATTTTTTCCCGTCGTCGAGCCCAGTCAGGCCTAGCGCGTGGGAGAGCGTTTTCGACGCCTCTTCATCGCTTCCCAAACGAATATGGATGGCAGCCAGAGCTTGATAAAATGAAAACTCGGAAGAGTAAGCGATCGCTTCCTGGTAACACCGAATCGCGCGATCAAGCTTGTTTTCCTTCTCATAGGTTCGCGCCATTCCCGCCAGGCCTTGCGGGATGCGAAGCCCTTTTTGCACCAAGACCTGGTAAATGTTGCGGGCAAGCTCTAAATCGCCATTTTCTTCGAGCAGCCTGGCGTTTTCGACGAGGAATTCCGGCTCGTACTCGGCGACCTGTCGTTCGGTCGAGATCTTTTCATTAAGCTCAAGGGTTTCATTCACAAGCGAATCAATTGAAAGTTGGGGTTGATTCCCCTCGGTCTCAGGGCTTGGAAGGGGCTGAGTCGTTCTCCGGACTCGAACGATGAAATGGGCATAGTTCCCGTCGTCATCAAAGCGGGCCAGCGCTTCCTCGACGTCTTCGGTTACAAGACCGCTACGACGGTGTGCGGTCGGCAGCTCAACCGCGTCCACGATAAGGTCACTGCTTGCCAACTTTTTGATGCGATCGACTTCAGCGGACATTCCTTTATCCCCCTCGCGAGAGTCAAGTATACCAACGACCAAGCGCCGCGGTCAAATGACAATAGGTTGGATGTGGGCTTTGGACTTAGGCTTCCGTGCCTTTCCGTTTCTCAGCGGTTTCGACCGAATCTAAGGGTGAACGATAAGCATTGATGGTCTTTCGGCCGGTTTGGATTTCTTGAAGCCTTTGAATTGTTTGGCTCTTCAGGCGATCGATGTGGCCGAGGATTTGGAGGTCAATATTGAGGATCGAATGAACGAGGCTGTCTTTCTGGTCGAGCAACTGGGAAATTTTTGACCGGGTCTCGTCCGAATAAGACTCTTTCAGATTTTCATCCGCACCAGATTCGGCGATCCAAAGGCTGATCTTCGATTCGAGTTCCTCGATCACTTTTATGAGTTTTTGCCTGCGCCTTTGAAAGTCTTCAAGGTTTTTCGTCTCGCCCTGGGCGATCTCCTCGAGAAAGTACTCGCATAATTTGTAAAAATTCCTAAAACAGACGTTCTTTCTCTCTAAGAGTTCAACTATATTCGGCATCTTAAAGTCCTCTCAATTACTTCTTGGGTTTGGTTTGGTCCCGTGCCAGTTTTTCCGCCGTGGCTTCGGTGGTTTGGTTTTGCTTTTCGGTCTGCGCCTGTGGATTGCTTGGCGCGGCATTCGAATTCGTGGCTGTATTCACTTGCTGTACCGCGATGACCCAACCTTCATACAATGTGTTGAGCAGCTTAAGCGTCTGTTCGAGGCCCTTCGTGTCATTCTTGATGTTTGATTCGGTGATTTGATCGACCATATAGTTGTACAGCCGTTCTAGCTCTTTGCTGATTTCTCCACCCACATTATGATCGAGGGTCACTGAAAGTTCATTCAAGATGTCTTGAACCTTGAGGATGTACTTTCCCTTGTCCGAAAGGTTCTTCGTGTTGATGGCGTCGATGGCTTGCCGGCAGAACTTCATGGCTCCTTCGTAAAGCATCAAAAGGATTTGCCCTCGATTGGCCGTTGTCACGGAAGTTTGCTTATATTTATTCAAGCCGTAGTTGTTTGCCATCTCTGCTCCCTATTTCCGTTATCCTACCCCCGGTAAGATCCCCGGGCTTCCCAAGGCCTGCTGAAGATAGCTCTGCTGGCCTTGCATGCTTTGCATGAAACCTTCGAGTTGCGAGAACTGCCGCTTTAATTGCGCTTCGCGACGTTGCAACTGTTGTTCTTTCCTGACGATATCCTGGTCCATTGATCGAATTCGATCTCTGATGCCCTTTTCCCGAACGGTTACAGCGCCGGTCTCGGGCTGCAAGAAGCCTTGGGTGATGAATTTCAGGTTCTCGACAAGGTTGTTGTCGCCCGCGAATAAAGAGGCGACATAATCGAAGTTATCGGCAAGGTTCTTTTTGAAGCGGTCTTCGTTGAAGGCGAGCTGTCCGTTTTTTTGGAAGTTGATGCCCACGTCTGAGAGACGCATGACGATCTCATCATCATCCTCGTCGACACCGAAAGCTTGAAAGATCAGATAACGCAATCTTGATTCGATCGCGAACAGGGACGTATCACCGCCGAGGGTGCGGCTCGTGTCTGACGAGGCGTCGAGTTTATTCTGGGTCACGACGAATTCAAGCACGCCGTTAATCGCATCGACGAGCGCTTTGACTTTACCCGTGATTTTCGCGATGTCTTCAGTGATGTTCAGCGTGAATTCGTAGTCTTCTTTGGCTTGCTTGAGGTCGAGGGTCACGCCTGGAAGAAGTTCGAAGCGATTGGACTGGCTCATGATTTCAAAGCCATTGAATTTGATTATCGCATTTTGAGCCGATCGTTCATCGTCTTGGTAAAAGCGGAAGTCACCGTCGAGGAAGTAGAAATCGGGATAGACGATTTCATTGTCGACCCCTGATTTTTTCGCGTGAACCACGACTCGCCAGGGTCTGTCGCTTCCTGATCCATCGTTTACCAGAGAGGCTTGAACACCGAGCCCCTTTTCACTGTTGATCGCGCCTACCAGGCCCTTGAGCGTGTTGTTGCTCGGACCGATCCAAACGCTTTTCGTGTCGCCATTGGGCAGGTCGTAGGTGAAATAACCTACGCCCACTTCGTCATCGGGCTCGGAGAACCCGTCAGAGATCATCGAGTGCCTGCCCGCGAGCTGCGTGACTTCGATCTGGTATTCGCCCGACTCTGCTAGATCTTTGTCGACGAAGACATCCATGAGTTCTTTGGCTGGCCAGTCCGCCTTTAGTTCACGGAACTTTTTGAAGTTTTCGAGTTCTTTATAAACTTCAGGGAGTTTTTTTACCCGAGCTGAGAATTCCTGGACGAGCTTGAGTTTCTCGTTTTCTTTTGCTTTACGAGATTCGACAAGGCGAATGGGCTGACGTTCGGCATTGACGATGTCTTTGACGAACTGCCGAAACTTGTTGTTTCCGACTGGACTCGGTATATCCACAGCTAGTTCCATCCTCCATGATGAAACCCAGGCGAATCGCCTAGAATAAAATATGAACGCGTCTCAAGGGTCGAGTTACACGTTCTTATCCATAATTATACGGTTATTATTTACTGGAACGCAATCTCCTCGATGCGTCCGTTCTTCACGGTAAGAAATACCAGGCGCTTGGTGAGGTGCCCTGACTGGTAGGAAATTTTTCCCGTCACTCCGGGAAAGTCGCGTAGCCGAGAAATGCGGTCTTTCATTTCTGAGCGTGAACGAACATCGCTCTTTAAGAGCGATGCTACCACGTGTCCCGCATCGTACGACATGGCTTCGATCAGTCCCGGTTCAGAATTGAAGGTTTGCCGGTAATCTTCGATGAATTTCTTTGACGAGGGAAGATTTGACCCAGCATAGAAGCCATCCACGAAAACCGCGCCCTCAGCGAATTGCCCGGCGCGTGCGATGAGGTCAGGGCTGTTCCAGGTATTGATTCCCAAGAATTGTATTCCTTCAACATCGCGATAAGCGAAGGTCGGCAGGATTTGCCCCAGCGCCTTGGGTTCGTCGGGAATGAAAACAGCCTGAAAATCGACGATGGGTTTCAACTCAAACATTCGATCAAACTTTTTCGAATGCCCTTTGATTGGAGTCGCAGCCTTCAATAGCCGAAGTTCTTCGACCTCTCTTGCCCTGGCGTCGGTCTCGGAAAGACCCACAAGTTTATCCACATGTGACCTGAAATCGGTTTCATCCTCCACGTAAGTTTCATGCCCGCGAATCGAGCCTTCCCCGGATTCTATCTCGTCCCAAAATGCATTCGTATAGATTTCTCCGAATCGTCCCTTCGGAGAGAGAAGTGAAAAAGTCTTCATGCCGATGTGCTCTGCGTATCGACGCAGTTCTTTTACCTGCATCTCAGGAGTAAGCGCGGCATTGAAAACATAATCGCCACCCGAAGCTTCTTTTTGCGTCAGTGCGATCAATGGAAGGCCCAGTTCTTGAGCTTTTTTGCCTACGGGTTCAGCTAGCTTAGAAACCAGGGGTCCGATCACAGCGACGACATGGTGCTTGAAATACAGCTCATCCAACGCCGCAAGCGCTCGTTCTTGTTCTCCTTGGTCATCCACGACCACCAGTGAAATCTGGTGAGAAGCGTGAGCAGGTTGGAAAATCTTAAAGGCGAGTTCAATTCCCTGCAAAGCTTTGTACCCTGCGCTCGCGGATCGTCCCGACAAGGTCAATAACACCCCGACACGCGTAGTATTGACCACGCCTTGAAAATCGACCTTGCGGATATTGTCGAGGGCAGCCGAATAATAACGGCTGTTGGGGAATTTCGTCACCAGTTGTTGGAAGTAATCTTTGGCTTGGTCGCGGTTCCCCGACGAGAAATGAATTGTGCCTATGCGATAAAGAAGCCGGTCGACCCCTGCCGCTTCTTGGTATTGCTTCAAATAACCCTCGAGCACCCCGACGTTGGTTACTTGTTCAAGTGAATCGTCCAAGAACCCAAGCATGGGTTCGATGTTGGCCGATCCCTGTGATTCGGACACTTGGTCGAGAGCAGCCAAGATTTCACGCGTGCTGCTCTCGTAGTCTTTTCTGAGCTTTGCGATCTTGGCTTTTAAGACGTGCAGTTTCATTCGATCGGGCCGTTCAAGCGAATCTTCCTTAACCTGATCGATGGCTCTGCTGGCCTGGTCCACTTGGCCTAGCTCAAAATAAACGTAAGCCAGATTGTATGAGGCCATGTTTCTCACATCCTCGTTTTGAGTGAGCTCAAGCGCTTTTTTGAGCTGAAACACGGCAAATTGATATTGCTTTTGGCCAATGTAGGCGAGTGCGCGCAGATTGTAGACTTGATCTAAGAAGATGCTATTGGGGTACTTGGACAAGAAAGTCTTCGAACGTTTTAAAAGCCCGTCGTAATTTCTTTTTCGATAAAGGCCATCGAGAGATTCGTATTCGCGCGCATCCGGCGTGTCTTCACTCCTCGCGCGTTCCAATAAAATGTCCTGGCTGCTGGTATTGTCAGACGCGCTTCCTCTTTTTGAAGAAGAGCTGCATCCGGCAGCAAGACTCAACAATGTATAGACTAAAAGTAAAGCCGCCCTTAAACGAAGATTCATGAGATCTAGAATTTAACACAAAAACCTGCGAGCGACACGGTCTAGTCGAAAATGCCGCGCATCTTCTCAAAAAAACCCTTGGAAATGGGGTGGCTCTTGTCGTCGCTCAATTCTTGGAAGCGGCGCAAAAGTTCTTTCTGTTCGGCGTTGAGTTTTGAGGGCGTCTCGATAATGACTTTCACTAGCTGGTCACCGCGGCCATATCCTCCGAGCCTTGCGATTCCTTTGTGTTTGAGGCGCAAGACTTGGTGCGATTGTATGCCTGCGGGTATCTTAAGCTTTGCTTTGCCTTCCAGGGTGGGAACTTCAATTTCATCTCCCAGCGCCGCTTGGGTGAAACTCACCGGAACTTCGCAAATAATATCGGCTTCTTCACGTTGAAAAAATTGATGGTCTTGCACGTGCAAGACCACGTAAAGGTCGCCTGCAGGAGCACCTCGGGTGCCTGAGTCTCCTTCACCCGTCAGTTTTAGTCTTTGACCTGTATCAATGCCTGCGGGAATCTTCACAGAAAGGCTTACTTTCTTTCGAATCCGCCCAGCGCCAGCGCAATCGGTGCAAGGATTCTTGACGATCTGGCCCTCTCCATGACAGGCCGGGCACGTCTTTGAGACGGCGAAGAATCCTTGTTGGAAGCGAACTTCCCCTGAACCACCGCATTGACTGCACGTCACCGGTTTTGAGGATGCTTTCGCCCCCGAGCCGTCGCAGGTCGTGCATACCGCTGTGCGTGGAATGGAGAGCACCTTTTCGGTGCCAAAGGCTGCTTCCGTAAACGAAATTTCAAGATCGTATTGCAGGTCCGCGCCGGGTTGGGCACGGCTTCGGCGCCGGCCTCCACGTGGCGCTCCAAAGATGTCACCGAAGATATCGCCAAAAATGTCGTTGATATTACCCGAGTTGATGTCAAAGCCGAAGCCTTGACCGCTACCGAACGGGCTGCCTCCTCCCATATTAGAGGCTGCATGCCCGAACTGATCGTAAGCGCGTCGTTTTTCGGCCGTGCTCAAGACCTCATAAGCTTCAGTGAGTTCTTTGAACTTCTCTTCAGCCGCCTTGTCACCTGGATTTTTATCAGGGTGATACTGAATAGCCAGTTTCCGATAAGCTTTTTTTATATCTTCAGCAGAGGCCGCGCGCTCAACGCCCAGAACCTCGTAATAGTCTCGTTTATTGGCCATTCCGTTATTCCTTGGTAACCACGGGCGTTACATGCTTGTAACTTAGACTTCTTTGAAGTCGGCATCAATCACATCATCGTCTTTTTTGCCAGACTCTGTTTTCTCTTCAGTCTTTTGTTCGCCGCCGTTACCGCTGCCATTTCCATTCGCGGCATTCTGGTCCGTCGCGCCAGAATTGCGATAAAGAACCTCGGCCATCTTGTTTGAGGCTTGGGTCAAGGTTTCAGTAGCGCGTTTGAGTTCTTCCTCATCTTTAGAGTCGAGCACTTTTCTTGCGTCTTCAACCGCCTTATTAACCGCTTCTTTGCTTGCGGCATCGACCTTATCGCCATGCTCCTTGACGGTTTTTTCAACGGAATAAATCAAACCATCCAAAGTATTCCTGGCGTTAACAATGGCTTTTCTCTTTTCGTCTTCAGCTCGATGGGCCTCGGCTTCTTTGGTCATGCGTTGTATTTCCGCTTCTGAGAGCCCCGAGCTTGCTGTGATCTTGATGGCTTGCTCTTTACCGGTTCCCATGTCTTTTGCGGTGACATGCACGATGCCGTTCGCATCGATATCAAACGTCACTTCAATTTGTGGCATGCCACGCGGAGCAGGGGGGATTCCAACCAGGTCAAATCGACCCAAGCTCTTGTTATGTTCTGCGAATTCGCGTTCCCCTTGAAGGACATGGATCGTGACCGCAGTTTGACTGTCCGCTGCTGTCGAGAAAATCTGGCTCTTTCTGCAAGGAATGGTCGTGTTTTTCTCGATGAGTTTCGTAGAAACTCCCCCCAATGTTTCGATCCCCAAAGAAAGAGGCGTAACATCGAGCAACAAGACGTCTTTTACATCGCCTTGAAGGACCGCTCCTTGAATTGCTGCACCCACAGCGACAACCTCGTCGGGATTCACACCTTTGTGAGGCTCCTTGCCGAAGATCTGTTTTACCTTTTCTTGCACCTTGGGCATGCGGGTCATGCCGCCGACCAAGATGACTTCGTCGATGTCTGATTTTGAGATGCCAGCATCTCTGATGCAGGTTTCGCAAGGCGCTACCATCATCTCAATCAAATCCTCTACGAGAGCTTCGAACTTTGCTCGAGTAAGTTTGAGGTTAAGGTGTTTCGGACCCGATGCATCCGCCGTGATGAACGGAAGATTGATATCTGTTTCGATCGCGTTCGAAAGTTCGTGTTTGGCCTTCTCTGCAGCCTCTTTCAATCGTTGAAGCGCCATCTTATCTTTGCGAAGGTCGATGCCGTTGTCTTTCTTGAACTGATCCGCCAAATAATCAATAATGCGCTGATCGAAGTTGCCGCCACCCAAGAACGTGTCGCCATTGGTCGCTTTCACTTCGAAAACCCCGTCGCCGATCTCAAGGATCGAGATATCAAAGGTACCGCCGCCCAAGTCAAATACGGCGACGAGTTCATCTTTTTTCTTATCAAGGCCATAGGCTAGCGCTGCCGCGGTAGGCTCATTGATGATTCGCTTCACTTCAAGACCCGCGATGCGGCCCGCATCCTTCGTGGCTTGTCTTTGGGCATCGTTGAAGTAGGCAGGAACGGTGATGACCGCTTCCTTCACTTCATGGCCAAGATAGTCTTCCGCGGTCTTCTTCATTTTTTGAAGAACGAGCGCAGAGATCTCTTGAGGAGAGTATTCGCGGTCGCCAACTTTGATCCAAGCATCGCCATTTTTCGCTTCGATAATCTTGAACGGGGCTACCTTGATGAATTCTTGAACTTCCTTGGAAGAGAACTTTCGGCCGATCAATCTCTTGGCTTCGAAAATAGTCTGCTCTGGGTTCGTGATCGATTGGCGTTTTGCCGATTGGCCTACGAGCTTTTCGCTCGCATTCGTGAATGCGACAACCGATGGAGTGGTATTTGCTCCTTCTGAGTTGGGGATTACCTTAGGGTCGCCGCCCTCTACGATCGCA